>JBEAPQ010000001.1:0-2740 GCA_041164325.1 Planctomycetota bacterium
GGCGACCTCGATCTTGCCGAATGGTTCATGCTGAACGCGCCACGTCCGGCCTTCGCCGGTACGGAGCGCGAGTACGAAGACGGAGTCGAAGACCTCCGCGCGCTCGGCTGCGCCGCATGCCACACGCCGGACTGGAAGATCGAAGCGAAGCCCGCAGAGATCACCGTGATGTCGATCGACGGATCGGGGTTCGGCTCCGGCTCCGGCTCGACCGCCAACTACGCCGGCGACAGGCGCTTCTTCGACCTCGACGTGCGCTACGACCCTGCGGACGACCGGCTGGAGGGCACGCTCGTCCCGCTCTACCGGATGCAGGGCGACGCCTACGTCCGGCGCTTCGACGCCTTCGCGGTCGAAGGGATCTTCACCGACTTCCGTCACCACGACATGGGTCCGGACTTCGAGGAGGTCGACTTCGGCGGCGTCACCAACCGGGTGTGGCGGACCGCTCCGCTCTGGGGCGTCGGGTCGGGGTTCCCCTGGGGTCACGACGGCCAGTCGCTGACGATCGAGGATGCGATCCAGCGCCACGGCGGCGCGGCGGACGCCTCGCGGAACGCCTGGAACCGGCTCAGCCGCAGCAACCGCGAGCGGGTGCTGTCGTTCCTGTCGAAGCTCGTCCTCTACGACATCGAGTCCCTTCCGACCGACATGGACGGCGACGGGCGCATCGCGCCCTCGTTCATCGTCGCAGCCGAGGACACGGGCTACGAGCGGTTCAACCCGGAGTGGCTGTTCCGCGTGCCGGTCCGCATCCAGGGCCTCTACACGAACGTGGACGGTGTCCAGATCCGTTCGTTCGCAGCGCGCAATCTGACGCAGGCCTACGCGCTCGACCTGCCGCTGCGACGGGATACCGACCTCGACGGTTGGCCGGACGCGTGGGACCGGGCGCCGACGGTGCCGGGCTTCAAGGACGGCGTGCAGAACTAGGTCTCGGCACCGAAGAACGGCGGGAGCAAGAGACCCCGAAAGCGAGAAGGCCGCCTCCTTCCAGGAAGGAGCGGCCTTCTTGCTCGTTGCGCGAGACCAGGTTGCCGAGCAACCTGACCAGGCTGCATCAGTTCTGCTTCATCGCGCCGGCGAGCTTGGTGGCCTTCTCGTCGTCCGAGAGGGCTTCCCACTTGCCGATGCAGCCCTTGCAGCACATCGCGATGGTCTTGTCGTTCCAGCGCACGGTGACCTCCGGGTCGGCTTCGTGGGCCGGGACCATCGGGCAGACGACGTTGGCGACGACGAGACCGTCGGTCTCGGCTTCCGAGGCCTGGGCGGCCGTGCCGCAAGAGTTGAGGAACAGCAGCGTGCTGGCGAGGACGGACAGGGCGAGGTTCTTCACGTCAGGGATTCCTGTTGTTGGTCGGCGGAAGGCTCCGCGGGTCGGTGACCCCTGGAGCGTGTGCGACCCGAAGGATCCCGAACACCCTCGTGCAACGCAACCATCCGTTCCGCCGGAACCGAAGCGATGCTCCTCCGGACGGTGGCCCAGTCCGCCGACAGCCTCCGACGTCCTCGCTCGGCGGCCGCCCGAGATCGGGACGAACTCCCCGACCTACCGCGCGACGCGCGCCGTTCGGACCCGACCTTCGGTCCAGGCCACGATGAAGTCCGAGCCTGCTGGGATGAACTGCGGGAAGCCCGTTGCGCGGCCGGCGCCGACCCGCGCCACCGGGATCGGGTCTTCCGGATCGCCGTCCGATGGGAAGGCCTGCAGGCAGATCACACCGTCCTTGCCGTCGGCGGCGAGCCAGCAGACCCACACGGTCCCGTCCTCGAGCATCCGCAGCGCCACGCGCCCCACCGGGTGTGCGTCATCGACCGTGACCGGCGGACCGAACGAGGCACCTGCGTCGTCCGAGCGCGCGAGCTGGACGCGCGCTCGACCGCCTTCTGCGGTGAACCATCCGACCGCGACCCTTCGGCCCGCAGCGGCGATCGAAGGACCGTTGACCGGACAGCCGGGGATCTTCCAGCCACCCCCACCGAGCGTCCGCGGCGCCGTCCACTCCCCGTCGACCTGGCGGATCAACCCGATGTCACGCACCTCGTCCTCCGAGCGGTCCCGGTAGACGAGGACGAGACCAGAGTCCGTGCGCGCCATCGCCGTCTGGCAGCACTCGCAGACCCGAGGGTCGAGCAAGACTGGGTTCTCGAGCGCTCCGCCCGGAGCCACCTCCACGTAGCGGAGTGTCATGCTGCCGCCGCCGGGCATCTCGCGGCCATCGAGCCATGCGACGCCCAGCCGCCCCCCGGACAGCGGTGCCATCGACACGAAGCCGTGCTCGGCCGCGACGCCGTCGTCGTGCGGACGGAACGCCTCACCGAACGCCTGCGCGCCCGATTCGGCGCGCGCCATCAGCACGTCGTATTCGTAGGTGCCCTCCCCGCGCATCGCGCGCCAGTGCGCGACGAGACCACCGTCCGGCAGCGCGAGGAGCTGCGGGAAGTCCGCCCAGTTGACGAACCAGCGCGCCCCGGTGGCAACGGTCGTGGGCTCCGACCACGCGCCGTCCTCGAGGGCCGCGTAGCGGAGTCCATGCCCGCCTTCGGCCGGCTCGACCCAGGACAAGAGGACACGACCATCGGGAGCCCTGCACAGCGAGGGCTCCCCACTCCCGTCGGGCACGGGCGCCACGAGCGGTGTGACCTGCGCGCCGGCGAAGCCCACGAGCGCGAGCAGCGCGGCCGCGCAATCCCGCGCACGCACGCGCATCAGAGGCAGTCGCGGATCGCGCGCGCCACG
>JBEAPQ010000002.1:0-15468 GCA_041164325.1 Planctomycetota bacterium
GGAAGGACGGCTCGCCGATCCAGAAGCCGCAGGACGTGATGCGCTCGACGGACGACGAGAAGGACCGTCAGATCGCCGCGCTCGAGGCGTTCCGGGCCCGCAACCGCGACGCGGCACCCGCCGCGCTGGCCATGCTCCAGAGCGCGGCTCTGGCGGGCGGCAACATCTTCGCGGCCCTGATGGAGGCCGCGAAGTCCTGCTCTCTCGGCCAGATCAGCCAGACCCTGTACGAGGTCGGCGGGCAGTACCGGCGCAACATGTGAGGTTGCCGACCCGGGGCTGCGGCCGAGTGGGTCAGCGCCCCTTCCGCGGCAGCATCTCGGCGCGGTTGGCCGCATGCCAAGCGCATGAGGCGATGACCGTCGCCGCCTGCATCAGGTCTTCGGGGACCGCGTGGTCGACGTGGTCCATGTTCGAGTGGTGAGTGCGGGTGCTGTAGGAGACCGGGTCCTGGATGAACTGGAAGCCGGGCACGCCCACGGCATCGAACGCGAGGTGGTCGGTGCCCCCGGTGTTGCCCAGGTTGATCGTCGTCGCGCCGATGTCGTGGAAGGGACGGAGCCAGGCACGGAAGATCGGCGCGACGGCCTCGTTGCCCTCGAGGTAGACGCCGCGGATGCGACCCGTGCCGTTGTCGAGGTTCAGGTAGCACGAGATCTTGTCGTGGAGCGCGAGCGGCACCGGCGGCTCACCGCGTTCGGCGACGTGCTCGGCGACGTAGGCGCGCGAGCCGAGGAGGCCCTGCTCCTCGCCACTCCACAGCGCGAGGCGGATCGTCCGTTGCGGGACTCGGCCCGTCTCGTCGACGAGGCGCCGCAGGATCCGCATCGCTTCGATCATCACGGCCGATCCACAGCCGTTGTCGGTCGTGCCCCCGGCTGAGTGCCAGGAGTCGAAGTGCGCGCCCAGCATCACGACCTCGTCGGCGAGTGCGCCAGCCCCGGGGATCTCCGCGAGGAGGTTGCGGTCCATGACCTCGTCCTCCCCCATCTCGACCTGAAGGCGCACCGTCATCCGCACGGGCAGACCCTTCTGCAGGAGCCGGACGATCCGGTTGTAGTGCTCGACAGCCAGCGTGGCCTGCGGCACGACGTCCGCGCCCTGCTGCTGCGCGCGGACGCGTTCGCCGTCGGCGCCGGGGAATGCGGTGGCCCCGGTCACGAACAGCGTGCCCGAATCACCCTTGTACGACCGGTCGAGCATCAACAGCGGCCGGTTCTGCTCGAACAGCGCCATCATGGCCTGGCGCTTCGCGAAGCCGGTCCGGAAGTCCGCGCTGCCCGGCTGACCCGTGTCACGAGGCGGCACCGAACGGCCGTCGGCCATCGCCAGGAGCTCGGAGTCGCTGAAGCGATGCCCGGTGCCGACGAACCACTCGGCGATCGGCCGTGCCGACTCGGTCAGCACGATCTTGTCGGTCAGGTCGATCGCCCGCAGCTCATCCGCGCTCAGAGCGTCCGCGTCGATCACCTGCGCCGAGATCTCGCCCTGCAGCGACGGCGACCAGGCCTTCGGCCAGGCGAGCACCGGCCAGGGGTTCTCGCCCTCGACCTTCATCGCAAACTCGACGAGTCTCCAGCTCCGGCCGAACGGCCCCCACTCGTCCTCCCGAACATCCGCGAGACCGAGCTCGCGCAGACGCCCGAGCGCCCAGTCCTGGGCACGGCGGATGTTCGGCGAGCCGGTCAGGCGGCCGCCGAAGACATCGCAGATCCAGCTCAGGTGGTCCATCACCTGGCTGCGCTCGAGACCTTCCTGACGGAGGAACTCGACCGCAGCGGTGTCGACGGACTCGGTCGACTGCGCGCGGAGCGGGAGCGAGACCGCCACGACGGCGGCAACAGCGCAGAGAGGGAAGCGAACGATCATGGGTGGTCCTCCCGGGGGTCGGGCTCTGTGCCGCGGCGTGCGGCGGCGCGCGAGGATACGCAGAGCACCCGGTCCGGGTCTCGCGCCCTGAGCCTCGCGGCCGAAAGTCGCGGGATGACCTCGCGTTCCGCCAGCCTCCACCGCACCAGGAACACCGCCATGACCATCGGAAGGATCTGCAGCCGTCAGGTCGACCTCGCCGCACTCGACGAATCCGCCCGCGTCGCCGCGCAGCGCATGCTGCAGCGGCATGTCGGCTCGCTGATCGTGGTCGACGCGCTCCGCGTTCCGGTCGGCATCCTGACCGACCGCGACCTCGTCATGAAGGTCATGGCCCGTGGGATCTCGCCGGACGAGGCCACGGTCGCGGACGCCATGACGGAGCACCCGCACTACGTCCACGAGGACGCGACCATCGAGGACGGCCTCCGGGTCATGCGCGCGGGCCGGCACCGCCGCCTGCCGGTCGTCGACGGGGATGGACGCCTGGTCGGCATCATCAGCATCGACGACGTGTTGATGCTGATCTCCGAAGAGATGCAGGCGATCGGGCATCTGCTCGAACACGAGAGCCCGAGTGCGGTCGGCTGACTGCACCGAGCGCTCGCTATGCTGCGCGCCCATGCGCGCGACGATCGCCCTGCTGCTCCTGTCCAGCCCACTGTTCGGTCAGGAACCGCCTGCGTTCCACGGGACACGCCCCGGCACCCTCGAGATCCGCAACGCCCACGTCGTCCGTGGAGACGGCGCGCCCGCGTTCGGACCGACCTCGGTCTTCGTGCGCGACGGACGCATCGTGTCGGGCTCCATCGAGGAGCCGGAGGTCGTCCTCGACGGGACCGGCTGCTACGTGCTGCCGGGCCTGGTCAGCACGCACGCGCACATCCAGGAGAGTTCGGGCGGGCTGGCGATCCCGCCGGAGTACCAGCTCAACCTCTGGCTGGCCTCGGGGATCACGACGATCCGCGACCTCGGCAGCACGTTCGGGCGCTCGCTGCAGATGCGCCAGAAGAGCGAGAGGGGCGAGATCGCCGCGCCCCGGATCTTCCTCTACCAGTCGTTCGGTGCCGCCGACACGGAGGAGGCCGGCCGTGCGCGGGTGCGCGCGATCCGCGAGGGCGGAGCGGACGGCATCAAGCTCTGGTCGAACTTCAGCTACAGACCCGATGTCCTCGCGGCGATCCTCGACGAAGCCCGGAGCCAGGGCCTACGCACCACGGCTCACATCGGAGTCGGCGAGAGCAACGCGCTGCACTACGCAGCGGGAGGCGTGACGAGCCTCGAACACTGGTATGGGATTCCCGACGCGGCACTCGACGGTGTGCAGGACTTCCCCGCCGGATTCTCCTACAGCAACGAGGTCGACCGCTTTCGCTACGCGGGACAGCTGTGGCAGCAGACCGATCCCGAACGCTTGGACGGCGTGCTGCGCTACCTCGTCGACCAAGGCGTCGCGTGGAGCCCGACCCTCGCTGTCTACGAGGCGAGCCGTGACCTCGTGCGCGCGCAGAACAAGCCGTGGTTCGAGGACCACCTGCACCCCGGCATCGAGAAGTTCTTCACGCCGGACCTCGACAGCCACGGCAGCTACTTCATCGGCTGGTCGAGCAGCGACGAGGCCGCATGGCGCGAGAACTACCGGATCTGGATGGGCGCGCTCCGGCGATTCGAGGCGATGGGCGGCACCATCACGACCGGCGAGGATGCGGGGTTCATCTACTTGCTCTACGGCTTCGGGCTGTGTCGGGAGCTCGAGCTGCACCTCGAGGCTGGCTTCCATCCGCTCGAGGTCATCCGCCATGCGACCTACAACGGGGCGCGGCTGTTGGGTCGGGAGCAGGAGTTCGGCCGCGTGCTGCCCGGTCTCGCCGCGGACCTCGCCGTCGTGCGCGGCAACCCGCTCCAGAACCTGAAGTGCCTCTACCCGACCGGCTGTGATGTCTACGTCGACGGCCGCAGCGAGCGCACCGGTGGCGTGCTCTACACGGTCAAGGCCGGCCGGATCTACCACGGCCCGACGTTGATGAGCACGGTCCGGCGCATCGTGCATGAGGCCCGGCGAAACCTCTCGGAGAAATAGATGGGACGCGGATGCACCGGTGGCATCGACCAACCGGAGCGTGGGAGCCGCCAGAGCGCGCGGCTTCCGACCCGCTCGCGAAGTGGGTGGTAGACTCCGCTGCGCAAACCTCTCGACCGCATGTCATCGGCGAGGGGCTGGCCCCGGTGCTCGGGATCCGGAGCCGGCTCGCGCGGATCGTCTTCCCACCCGTCTCCGATGAACCCCAAGTTCGAATCAGCCTTCCTTCTCGCGTCGCTGGGCACGACCCTCGTCGCACCCCTGTCCGCCCAGACGACTCTCTACTCGTATCTGGGCACCAACGCGATCGACAAGTGCGGCTACTCGGTGCGCACCGTCGGCGACATGAACGGAGACGGCCGCGCCGACTTCGTCTACAGCGCGCCGTTCGCCGACACGAACGGGCTCGACAAGAACGGGTTCGTGGAGGTCCGCTCGGGCCTCGACGGCAGTGTCCTGCACCGCTTCGACGGTGAGCGCGCCGGTGACGAGTTCGGCTACGTCGTCTCCTCCGCGGGCGACGTCAACGCGGACGGGACGCCCGACCTCGTGATCGGTGTGCTCGTGGGCTCCACGCGCTTCCGCGGCCGCACGGAAGTGCGCTCGGGCGTCGATGGATCGGTGCTCCACCTGTTCGAAGGTGTGCAGAGCTACGACTTCTTCGGCCTGGGTGCCGACGGCGTCGGCGACGTCAACGGCGACGGTTTCGACGACATCGGCGTCGGAGCACCCGGTCGCGACAACGCCGGCTCCGCCTCGGGAGAGCTCCGCGTGTTCTCCGGGCGCAACGGTTCGCTCCTCTGGTCGGCCAACGGCGCAGCCAACGGCGACCAGCTCGGCTGGTTCGTGAGCGGAGCGGGAGACGTCAACGGCGACGGCTACGCGGACGTCATCTGCGGCGCCCCCTGGGCGGATCAGCTCGGCAAGATCGACTGCGGCCGCGCGGTCGTCTACTCGGGCCTCGACGGCTCGGTTCTCTACAGCTTGTTCGGGGACGGCGGGGCTGACCGGTTCGGCTGGGCCGTGAGCGGCGCGGGCGACGTCAACCGGGACGGCTACGCCGACATCCTCGTGGGCGCCGACCAGAACGACCAGAACGGTGCCGACGCCGGCATGGTCCGGGTCTACTCGGGAGCCGACGGATCGACGCTCTACACGTTCCTCGGCGAAGCAGCCGGCGACCTCTGCGGCTGGTCCGCACGGGACGCGGGCGACGTGGATGCCGACGGCCACGCCGACATCCTCGTTGGGATGCCGCGCAACGACGCTGCGTTCGCGAACGCCGGCAAGGCGATCGTCTACTCGGGGGCGACCGGCCTCGCGCTGACGACGGTCACCGGTGCCAATGCCGGCGCCGAGATGGGCTTCTCGGTCGCCTGCGCAGGCGACGTCGACGGCGATGGCTACGTGGACCTGGTCCTGGGCGCGGCGTTCGACAGCGCGATCGGCACCAACGCGGGTGCGACCTACGTGGTCAGCCCGGGCATGACCGGCACGCCGGGCACGTTCTCCTACCGCGGCGCCGGCTGCCCCGGCAGCGACGGACGCCAGCCGCGTATCGACCTCAGCGGCCGCCCGGCTCTCGGCGACAGCTACACGGTCGGCGTCCGCGGCGCCCTGCCGAACACGATCGCCGCGATGAACTACGGCCTCCAGTGGGATCTCCCGCTGACCGGCCTGGCGACCGGCTGTATCGCCCATGCCTACCCGCTCGGCCTCCGCACGGTGGCCATGGACGGGAACGGCATGGCGAGCACGGTTCCCTTCACGTCGATCCCGGTGGTCACCTCGTTCATCGGCGTCGAGATCCACCACCAGTGGTACGTCGTCGACACGACGAACAACTTCATCGGCATCTCGACGTCGAACGCCGGTGTCGTGACGATCGGGCAGCAGTGAGGCCCGACCGCGCCGTGGCGCACGATTGCGCCGCGGCCAGCTGCGCGCCACGCTTCTGCCCATGGACGTCGAGGGCACCGCGCGAAGCATCCTGACCGTCGGCATCGCCGGCGGGACGGGAAGTGGGAAGACGACCTTCGCGCGTGCCCTGCGGGCCGCACTGCCGCCCGGGTCGGTCGCACTGATCGACCACGACGCCTACTACCGGGACCTGTCGCACCTCGAGCCAGATGCGCGGGCGGCCGTCAACTTCGACGACCCAGCCTCGCTCGAGAGCGAGCTCCTGGCCGAGCACCTGGACGCCCTCGCCGCGGGCCAATCGATCCAGAAGCCGACCTACGACTTCGCGCAACACGTCCGATGCGCCGCCACGGAAGCGGTCGACGCGGCGCCGGTGATCCTCGTCGAAGGCATCCTGGTCCTGGCGGCCCCCGAACTCCGCGCGCGCTTCGATCTACGGCTGTTCGTCGACGCCCCCACCGACATCCGGCTGCTCCGCCGCATCCGCCGCGACATCGTCGAACGAGGACGCACGATCGACGGGATCGCCCAGCAGTACATCGGGTCGGTCCGCGCGATGCACGACGCGTTCGTCGCTCCCAGCCGCTCCTTCGCAGACCTCGTGGTGCCCGGCGACGGCGACTTCAGCGTCGCGCTCCGGATCGCAGCCGACGCGCTCCTCCACCGACTCCGCCTGGGCTAGTCTCGGCGGGCCATGGAGATCCACGTCCTCCCCGATCGCATGCAGCTCGCGCGCGCGGCCGCGCTGCGGCTCACGGCTCTCGCGGCCGACGCCATCCGGAGTCGCGGCGCGTTCACGCTCGCCCTGAGCGGCGGCAGCACACCCTGGGCGATGCTGGAGGTCTTGGCCACCCAGGACATCGACTGGTCGCGGGTCCACGTCTTCCAGGTCGATGAGAGGGTCGCGCCCGACGGCGACGAGATCCGCAACTGGACCCACGTCCGCCGGAGCCTCCTCGACCGCACCGCGATTCCGGCGTCCCACCTCCATCCGATGCCTGTGCTCGAGGCTCCGTCGTCGGGGGCCCACACGTACGCATCCCGCCTCGCGGCCGCCGCCGGGACGCCACCCATCCTCGACTGCGTCCAGCTCGGGCTCGGCGACGACGGCCACACCGCATCCCTCGTGCCGGGCGACCCGATCCTGGAAGTCGACGATCGTGACGTCGCGTGGACGGGGGAGCCCTACCGCGGCACGCGGCGGATGAGCCTGACCTTCCCCTGCCTGGACCGAGCGCGCACCGTGCTGTGGCTGGTCGCAGGCTCCGGCAAGGAAGAGATGGTCCAGCGCCTCGTCCAGGGCGACCACACGATCCCGGGAGGCCGCGTGCGCGCAGACCGCGCCGTGCTGTTTGCGGACGCCGCCGCCGGAGTCGAAGTCCGCGGAAGCTGACCGCGTTCACTCCGCCGTCAGGGCGGCCCGCGCAATCTGCTCCCCGAGGTCACCCTCGACCGTCAGTCCTGCCTCGTCGAATGCCGCCACCGGCAGCTGGAGACGGAGGACATCCTCGGCCCCGGAGGAGGTCGCACGGAACCGGGGACCGATCCCCGCAACGCGCAGCCCGTCGGTGAGGAGGGCTGCCGCCAGGTGACCGCATCCCGCTTGGTCGATCGGCAGGTCGACGAACAGCGACTCGGCACCGGCGGCATCCCGCAGCGCCTCGATCGCGGCCCGCATGCCTCCGAGCGAGTCCTGGCCGATCCGGTGCGTCGTCACGAAGCCCACGCGCCGTGCCCGATCGAACCGCGTGCGGACCGGCTGCGAAGGGGAACGAACGCGGCCCGGTTCGCGGGGCGTGCAGGGACGACCTCGGGCCGCGTAGAGCTCCGTCAGGAGCGGCACGAGGCTCTCGGGGACGTCGATCTCGATGGGTTCCTCGGCGCGGAGCGAGTGCCAGTAGAGGAAACACGAGTAGCGCAGCTCGGCGCTCGGCGCGCCCGATCCGCCACCCCGCAGCGTCGTCCCGCCGGGCGTCGTGCCGAGACACAGCGCCTGCGGCACCGAGCCGAAGCCCAGGTTCATGCGCTGGCTGAACGGGTGGCGGGCCGTCGGCTGACTCCAGATACCGAGGAGCCCGAGCTCGCGACCGGCATCCTCGACCGCCTGCCGCATCGGTCGCATCAGCCCATGGCCGCGATGCCGATGATCGACCACCGCCTGCCCTGCCTCACCGATCGGACCGAGATCCGGCCTCTCGAGCGCATAGTGCCCAACGAGCTCGCCGCTGTCCGACTCGCAGAGGATCGAGTGGAGCTTGCCGCTGCGGTTCAGCGCCTCGACGCGCTCCGGGTAGTAGAGGTCCGGGTTCGGATACGAGTGCCCGTAGGCCTCGTAGATCCGCTCCGCGACCGCGAGCCCGTCACCGGCGCGGAATCCCCGCGTCCGGTAGGTGGCCGTCGCGTGGGAGGGATCGAGAACCGCGTGGTCCGCCGCCGACTCGATCGCTTCGACGCGATGCTCGACCGCGGTCAACGCGTCGATCCGCGCGTGCGGCCGCGCGAGGCGCATGTGGAGCTCGGAACCATCCGGCCCCCGCTGCACCCAATGGACGTCGTCGAAGACGTGGGCCGGCCGGACCCGCGTGGGGATGTCTGCGCCCGCCCCGTCGAGCGCACCATCGCCCAGCGGATGCCCGTGCTCGAGGAGCGAGATCTCCAGGGCCAGCGCATCGATCCGGGCCTTCAGGTCGAGCGGAACCGCCACCTCGCCCGCCTGCTCGAGCTCGGCTTCGACGAGCAGGACCGCGCTCCGCACGGCGGCGACGAGTTCCTCCACACGCGGACCGTCGAATCCGGCGAGCTGGACCACACGCCGCACGAAGTCATCGACGAGCGGTTCGAGCTCGAGCAGCCCGGGAATGCGCAGGGAGAGATCGAGGCGATCCGGGGCTTGTTCCATCTGGGTCTGCTCCTCGCGCCGGCGTCGACGTCCGGCGTCAGCGGCTCCCTCGGAGGCGGGAGACGACGAAGTCCCCGACCTCGGACGTGCTGCGCGAACCACCGACATCCGCCGTGCACTCACCCGAATCGACGGCCTCTCGGATGATCTGCGTCAGCTCGTCTTCGATCCCGGCCACGCCCAGGTGCGTCGCCATCATCCCGAGGGTCAGGACGGTCGCGAGCGGGTTGGCCTTGCCCTGACCGGCAATGTCGGGCGCGCTGCCGTGCACCGGCTCGAACATCCCGACGCCGTCGGGGCGGACGTTCGCGCTGGCCGCCATGCCGAGCCCGCCCTGCAACGAGGCCCCCAGGTCCGTGACGATGTCGCCGAACAGGTTCGACGTGACGACCACGTCGAACTGGGAGGGGTCACGGATCATGTTGAAGCAGAACGCGTCGACGTACTGGTGCGCACTCTCGATCGCCGGGTACTCCGCGGCGACTTCGAAGAAGCAGCGTCTCCACAGCTCGTGTGCCGCCTGCATCGCGTTCGACTTGTCGACGACGTGGACGCGCTTGCGGCCGTGTGCGATCGCGTACTCGAAGGCTGCGCGGACGATGCGCTCGACACCCTTGCGCGTGTTCAGGTCCTCGTTGATCGCCACCTCGTCCGGCGTGCCGCGCTTGAACTGGCCGCCCATGCCGACGTAGATCCCCTCGGTGTTCTCCCGGAACACGACGAAGTTGCAGTCCTTCGCGGACCGCCCCTTCAGCGGCATCAGGCGGTCGTGCAGGCAGACGACCGGACGGATGTTGCAGTAGAGATCGAAGCCGAAGCGGAGCCCGAAGATGATGTCCTTCGCGTGTTCGTTGCGCGGCACGCGCGGATCGCCCATCGCGCCCAGCAGCACGGCGGCACAGTCCTCACGGATCGTGTCACGGACCTCGTCGGGGAAAGTCGTTCCGTCCGCGAGATAGCGGTCGGCACCGAGGTCGAACTCGAGGACCTCCACGTCGAGTCCCCGGTGTTGCCGCAACGCTTCGAGGACCTTGAGGCCCTCGGCGATCACTTCCTTGCCGATCCCGTCGCCGGGAATGACCGCGATCTTCTTGGTGGTCGTCATCTGGATCGGCGATCGCAACCGGTCCCGGCCTGGACATCAAGCGTGGCGTCCCGGTCCGCACACAAGAGCCGTCTCCGGATCGTGGGGCAGCGTGCCGGTCAGGGTCACGGCGATGGACACGGCACCGTGGACCGACTCGAGGACGGCCCCAACCGATCTCGCCGCCCGGGGCGGCCGCCTGCCGCCGCAATACCGCACGGACTGCACTCGTTGCGAGCGGCGTGGACCGGACCCTGATCGCCGTGGACCTGCGCGGAGACGACGCGACGTTCGTGGAAGCCGCGTTGGCGCTCCTGCCCGGCACGGCCGCCCATCTGCTCCACGTCGCGGCACCGGAGCCGGACTTCGTGGGGTTCGCGCCCGGGCCGGGGAGCGTGCGCCGGAGCGTGGCGGCCACGCTTCGTGCGGAGCTCCGAGCGCTGGATCATCTCGTCGCGAGGGCACGGGCGTGCGGACACGAAGCGGCGTGCCACGTGGTCCGTGCGCCGACCACGGAAGGCATCCTTGCCGAAGCAGAGCGGGTCGACGCCACGTGGATCGTCGCGAGACGCCGCGCGCGCGGACCGGCCCTGGCGGCCCTCCTCGGCAGCACGACACAGACGCTGTTGCGGCATGCGTCGCGCCCCGTGCTCGTGCTGCCGCCCCGGGAACTCCGACCCGCCAGCCCCGCTGTTCCCGGACCGGTGCACGCACCCTATTCTCGCCCGCCATGACGCGCGCACAGCCGACCCTCGCCGAGTGGGTCCAGCAGGTCGAGTCCGGGCTCGGGGGACGGAGCTACGCGAGCCTGTTCTGGCAGAGCCTCGACGGTTTCGTGCTGCCGCCGCTCTCGACGCGGCAAGAAACCGCAGACCTACCCCACCGGCGGATCGCGGACCTGCTTCGCGCCCGGCAGGGCTTCGCGATCCGGGAACTCATCGCATGCGCCGACCCGGTCGCCGCCAACGCGCGGGCCCGCCGTGCCCTGGAACGCGGAGCCGACGCGCTGGACTTCACGTTCGACGCGCTCGGACAGGATGCGCGCGACCCGCGGGAGGCGCTCGCCGACGGCCCGGAGACGGAGCAAGGAGAGGACTCGCTGGAAGGTGTCCTGCTACCCGGCGACGGCGGGATCGCGATCCACCACCACGCCGACCTCGAGGCGGTGCTCGGCGGGATTCCTCTCGGCGAGACCGAGCTCTGGTTCTCGGCCGGGGAGCTCGGGCTCCCGGTCCTCGCGCACTGGCTGCGTCTTGCTGATGCGCAGGGAGTGTCGCGCCGAGCGCTCCGCGGTGGACTCGACGTCGATCCGATCGCCCGCCTGACCCACCGACGGCTCGACTTCGTCGGTGATGACGCAGTCGGCGCGCAGCGTGCGGCGCCCGAGCCGGTGTTCGGCGAAACGGTGGCCGCACTCAGGCTCTGCGCCGCAGAGTGCCCGCAGGTGCGGCCCGTGGTCATCGATGGCCAGGCCTTCCACTTGGCGGGCACATCGCAGGCCACGGAAGTCGGCGCCACGATCGCTGCGTTGATCGACGTGGCGCGCCGGCTCGCGGCGCGCGGAGTCGACTTCGACACGCTCGCCCGCGGCGCCTCGGTCCGCATCCAGGTCTCCCACGAGCTTCTCCCCGAGATCGCGAAGCTCCGCGCGCTCCGGCTGCTCTTCGCCAAGGTGGCCGCCTCACTCGGTGCATCCGCGGATGCCACGATCCCGACCGTCCTCGCGGTGACGAGCGGCCGCTTCCGCGCCGAGGACTTCGACCAGCGAGCCAACCTCGTCCGGTCCGCGCTGGCCTCGTTCGCCGCTGCGGTCGGCGGCGCGGACGGTGTCCTGTGCACGACGTGGAACGAAGACGCCGAAGACGACGCGGCCGCGGACCTCGCCCGGGACCAGGTCCTGCTCCTTCGTGAGGAGGCCATGCTCGGCCGCGTCGCCGACCCGACCGGCGGGAGCGCTGCGATCGAACAGCTGACGCACGAGATTGCGCGCGGCGCGTGGAGCCGGGTCCAGCAGATCGAGAAGGAGGGGGGCTTCATCGAGGCCGCCCGCAATGGCCTGCTGGCCGACATGCTGGAGAACGGCGAGCGCGATCGGGACCGCGCATTCCGCACGCGTCGCCGGACGCTGGTCGGTGTGAGCCGGTTCGCCGACCCGGACCTCGGAGGAGACGCGCGCGCCGAGCCCGGGCCCGACACCGGCGAGCTCCTGCTCGAACGTCATCTCGACGGCCTTGCCGCGCGGGACGAGGCGCGTGCCCAGTCCGCGATCGAGTCCATCCGGGGCCACGCGGCCGATCGGTTCTTCGACCACGCGCTCGATGCCGCGGCATCCCACGCGACACTGGCCGAGCTGGCCACGGCGACCTGGCCGCCCGAGGGCGTCCTCTACGAGCACCGCTTCGCGCCGGTCGCCGCAACCGACGGCGGTGGTTTCGAGGAGCTGCGGGCACGGGCGGAGAGCGCCGAGGCGCGCCCCACGGTGGCGCTCGTGCCGTTCGGTCCACCGCGCCATGCACGCGCCCGGGCAGACTTCGCACGCGACCTGTTCTTGACGCTGGGCCTCGATGTGGTGGATGCCGGCGCAGTCACGGCGGCCGTCGATCCCGAACACCTGCCGTCGGGGCACATCCTCGTCCTGTGCAGCGACGACGCGAGCTACCCCGAAGCCGCAGCCGCGGTGCGTGCGGCCCTCGGACCGGAGGACCGGCGCATCGTGCTCCGCCGGCCCCCCACTCCCGGACCTCGGGCCGGGGCTCGTCCATGGGGTGGTCCACCGCGGCATGGACCTCCTCTCGTTCGCCGAAGACCTGTTCCGCGAGCTCGGAATCTAGGCGCGATCCGCCTAGGTCCCCGTGCGGAGCAACCGCACCGCCGTCACCACCGCCAGCCCCAGGAGCGTCGCCGCGCTGATCCAGAGCGCGGTGCGCGTCGCGCGCCGGGCGCGCGCGGCCTCCCACCAGCGGGCCGGGCGGACGCCGAGGAACGAGAACGTCGCGACCGCCGCGAGGTTGACGCACGCGACGTTGGTCACCAGCAGCAGGCATGCCGCGAGTGCGGGTTCGAACCGACCGCAGCCGACCAGCAGGCCGGCACAGACGAGCGGTGGCATCAACGCAACGGCGACCATGACGCCGATCATCGTGGCCGGTGCACCGCTCGTGAACGACAGCGTCCCCGCGACGCCGGACGCCAAGGCCAGAAGGAAGTCGCCCGGGTGGATGCCCTCCGTGCGACTCCGGATCTCCGTCGACGCCAAGAGCGTCGACGGGTCGGCGAAGGCGAGGAGCGCCACGCCGATCAGCACGGCCAGGACGGCAGCCAGCGCCACTCCCTCGAGGTTGCGTCGGAGTGCCGTCCGGATCAGCTCCCTGTCCCCGGTCGTTGCGCCGAGCGCCAACGCCATGTTGGGCCCGAGGAGTGGCGCGATGACCATCGCAGCGATGACGACGGCGGCGTTGTCCCGCAGCAGACCCGTCGCAGCGACCACCGCCGACAGGAACACGAGCGGCATGAACTCGAAGCGCGGTTCGATGGCTGCCCGCAGGTCCGACAACAGCTCCTGCCGGCTCACGCGACCGAAGCGCGGCTCGGGCTTCGACACCTCGGCGACCGGCGCCTCCTCCGCCTCGACGACGGCAGGGAGGGTCAGACCGACGTCCTGGAGCACGACCCGGAAGGCCGGCAAGTGCCCGTAGCGCCCCTGGAGATGGTCGAGAGTCGGCTCGACGAGCGCCTTCGACACGAGGATGCGGAGCGCACCCATCCCTCCCACCGCAGTGCCTCCGGGCCAGACTGCGATGACACCTTCCGGCAGTGCCTCCGGGTCGAAGGACGCAACCGACGCGTCAGGCATCAGCACTTCGATCAGGCGGAGCGGCATCGTGCACGTTCGGGTCGCTGAGCCTCAACGTGCGGGGCAGAGCATCCTTGCAGGCAGATCGCACCGCCTCTCGCCGCGACGCGTCATCGCTGGACGAACCGCCCTTCGCCCTGCTGGGCGAGCTGGCGCAGGAAGCCCGCACCACCGGACTTGCCGAGCAGCACCGCGTGGACGACGACCGTCCGGAACGGATCGCGACGACGCATCAGCGACAGCGTCAGCGCGGGCTTGTCCGCGGAGAGCTTCCGGGGGGACTCGGGGCGGCGCACCGTCGGCATCCCGTCGCTGAGGAAGAAGATCGTGTCGATCTCCGGCTCGAAGTAGCGATCCTCGATCCGCGCTCCGCCGAGGTGGTAGGCCACCTCGAAGCCCTCGAAGATCGCCGTGCCGAGTTCCAGCTCGAGGTCGGCGAGCCACTCCTTGGCCGCCGCCACGTTCCGCGCGTCCGCGGGCACCTGCCGGGTGCGGAACGAGAGAACGCGCTGCGCGAAGACGACGACGTTGAACGTCCTGTCCGGCCCGAGACCGTCGAAGGCCTGTCCGAGCTCACGCAGACATTCCTGCCAGCGCGTCGGCCCCTGCTTGCCGGACATCCGGGCACGCATCGACTGTGAGAAATCGACGAGGTAGAGAACGGCACGGCCGTCCTGCGGAATCCCGAAGTAGGCGCTCGTCGTCGCGGGTGTCGCAGCGGCAGGGTTCGGCTTCTTCGCAGGCTGCTTCGGCGGCCCGTTGCGGAGGAACACCTCACCTTCCGCAGCCCACCAAGCGCGCCAGCTGCCGACCAGCATGCCGAAGGACTGCTTGGTCAGGCGCTCGAGCGCATCCACCACGGCATGTCGACGCCGGTCGTCTTCCTGCTCGAGCCGGTCGATGAGCACCGGCACCGCGGCGCGATCCCCGATCGCCGCGAGCGTCCGCGCCGCCTGGACACGGAGCATCGGTTCGCGATCCGCGAGCCGCGGCCGGATCGAGGCTCCGAGCGCGCGCGCCTGGCCCCCGAGCCCCTGCAGCACGCGCAGCGCAACCCAGACGTCATCGGGCCGCTTGGCATCGGACAGGCTCGCCGCAGCCGCATCACGCACCACTTCTCCGAAGCCACCGACGGCGGGCGCCAGGATGGCGCGGAGCTGGGAGGGGTAGCGGCTCCCGAGGACGACCTCCGCGAGCTCCGCACGTGCCCGACCCTCGGCCTGGGCGAGCAGGGCTTCGATGCGTGTCATCTGCCCGAAGCACGCATCGAGTTCGACCCGCTCGCGCATCTCGGAGACCGACGGCAGCTTCTGCTCGGCGGCTCGACCTCGCTCCCGCTCCACAGCACGCGCTTCCGAGTGCACGACACCCCAGGCCGAAACCAGGGCGGACACGAGCTCCGGGGCATCCACGGCCTGCACGGACGCGAGCGCCTCGTTCCGAGGACCGGCTCGCTCCGCAGCTCCGGCCACACCCCCGAACGCAGCTCCGATCAGCCGGACGGGCTGCTGGCCAGCCGCCGGGCTGACGAGCAGCAGCGTCAGGATTGCGTGAAGTCGCCACAGCACGGGCCGGACTGTAGCGGCAACCCCGCCGCCCTGCCGCCCCTGAGCCGCTCCACCCGCTGCGCGGGTGGAACCCGGCATGCGACGCTCCACAGCCCGTGATCGGTTCCTTCCACCCGCTGCGCAGTGCTTGCCCGGCGACGGCTGCCGAGAGGCTGTGACTTTATCGAGTCACGGCCTCTCCGCGACGGCGAGAGC
>JBEAPQ010000003.1:0-4639 GCA_041164325.1 Planctomycetota bacterium
GATTTCAGAGAATTTCTTCCGGCTGACGGTGCCGCCGGATTCCGGACTGGGACGCGCGTGTAAGTCCAGTTCTCAGGCCTGTCATCTTCACTTTTGCACAATGCGGACCGGCTGGCCTTCACGAGGTCTTGGTGCGTCCATGCAGCGTCGCCCGGGCGCGCGAACGCATCTCAGGATCGGACTTTCGGCGAAGGCAGCGCCCGTCGCTGTGACCTCCTGAAGTCCGGAGAACCCATTTCATGCTGCTTTCCTTGTCGACCTTCTTCTCGGCTGCTCCTGAAGCCGCCACGCTCGCCCCCGACGACTTCGTGGGCATCTCGTTCTGGGTCATCTCGATGGCCCTCATTGCCGCGACGGCCTTCTTCTTCCTCGAGACCCAGCGCGTCGAAGGCAAGTGGAAGACGTCGCTCACGGTGTCGGGTCTCGTCACCCTGGTTGCAGCCACGCACTACTTCTACATGCGTGACGTGTGGATCGAGACCGGCAGCACGCCGACCGTGTATCGCTACATCGACTGGCTGATCACGGTGCCGCTGCTGATGGTCGAGTTCTACCTGATCCTGGCAGCCATCACGAAGGTGCCGGGAGGCGTGTTCTGGCGCCTGATGATCGGCACCCTGGTGATGCTGATTGGCGGCTACCTGGGCGAAGCGGGCTACATGGGTGTTTGGCCGGGCTTCCTGATCGGGATGGCTGGCTGGGCCTACATCCTCTACGAGATCTTCGCGGGTGAAGCGGGCAAGATCAGCGCTGCTTCGGCGCCTCCGGCCGTCCAGAGCGCCTTCAAGCTGATGCGCAACATCGTGACCGTGGGCTGGGCCATCTACCCGATCGGCTACTTCGTCGGCTATCTCGCCGGCTCCGAGCCGGCCGCGTCGGCCAACATGCTCAACGTCGTCTACAACCTCGCCGACGTCGTCAACAAGATCGCGTTCGGCGTGATCGTGTGGACGGTCGCGACGTCGCAGACCGACAGCAAGGCCGCCTGAGGGGTTGCCGGCCCTGGCCGGTTCCCCTCGGCTCTGCCGGCGGCGGTCCTGCCGCTGCCGGCTGGCTGGTCGCGAGGTCGTGGCCAGTCTCTGACAGCTCGCTACTCCGCGGATGATGCGGCCGCGCTGCGGCTCGCCAATCGCATGAGCACCCCGAACCAACGCGTATCTGTCGCCCGGTCGTCTGCGGTGGCGGAGTCCCCGAGCATGGACGACGTGCTGACCGGTCTGCTCGGCTCGACCCTGAGCCGGGGAGCTGGAGCCACGGCCACGCTCGAAGCGGCGCGCTATCACCTCGCCTCGGGCGGGAAGCGGGTGCGGGCCCTGCTCGGCCAGCAATGCTCCGAGGCGCTCGGAGTCATGCCTCGCGATGGGGCCCTGATCGGCGCGGTTGCCGAACTGATCCACAATGCCTCACTGGTCTATGACGACCTGCAGGACAGGGATCGCGTCCGGCGCGGGCAGGACGCCGTCTGGGTTCGATTCGGACCCGATGTGGCGCTCTGCACGGGGGCGCTCCTGCTGTCCGCCGCCTATGGGGCCCTCGCCGAGCTGTCCTGCGCCGAGCGGGTGGCAGGCCTCGTGGGCCTGACCCATCGCCGGACGGCGCACCTGATCCACGGCCAGACCGCAGATCTGGCGAGCGGTGGTGTGGAGGCCGTTTCGGCTGCCGACTATGAACAGGTGGCGACCGACAAGTCGGGCGTCCTGTTCGCACTGCCTCTGGAGTTGGCGTGCCACTATGCGGGCCAGCCCGATCTCGCCCAGCCGGCGCGGCGTGCGGCCAATCATTTTGCGATCGGCTACCAGATCGCGGACGACATTGCCGATGCGGCGGTCGACGCGGCGCAGGGCCGACTGAACTACGTCGAGATCCTGCGGCAGGAAGCTGTCGTCTCCGGAACCGTGGTCCCGGGACCTCTCGAGAGCGCGCGGCAGCGCTCCCTGGCCGCCTTGCGTGATGCGGGTGACCTCGCCCGATCCCTGCCCCATGGCGCGGGTCGGTTGCTCGAACGTCTCGCGGCGGACCTCGCCGCAAAGGTCTGAGGCCGGGCTTGCGCGCCCTTGTCTGCGGTGGAGGGCTCGGCGGCATGGCCGCGGCCCTGCGCTTGCGTGCCCGCGGCTACGACGTCCACCTGCTCGACCGCTGTCAGCAGCTGGGGGGCCGCGCGCGCACGTTCGAGCGCGAAGGCTTCCGGCACGACGCGGGACCGACGGTCGTCACGGCCCCGTTCCTGCTGGAAGAGCTCTTCGCACTCTTCGGCGAGCGCCTGGAAGACCACCTGAAGCTGGTGCCGCTGACGCCGTGGTACCGGTTCCAGTATCCGGACGGGTCGCGGTTCGACTACGGGGGCACGGTCGAAGACACGCTCCGCGAGATCGGGCGGATCGACCCGCGCGACGTCGACGGATACCTGCGGCTGCTCGAGCACAGCAAGCGGATCTTCGACGTCGGCTTCACCGAGCTGTCGGCCGTGCCCTTCCATCGCTTCGGCACGATGGTCAAGCAGGTCCCCAAGCTGATGAGCCTGCGGAGCGACCTGACGGTCTGGAAGCTCGTGTCGCGCTACCTGAAGAATCCCAAGCTGCAGTGGGCGTTCTCGATCCAGCCGCTGCTGGTCGGCGGCAACCCGTTCGACACGACGAGCATCTACAGCCTGATCCACCACGTCGAACGGGAGTGGGGCATCCACTTCGCGATGGGGGGGACGGGGGCCATCGTCGAGGCGCTGGGCTCCCTGATGGAAAGGCAGGGAATCCGGGTCGAACTCGGGCAGACCGTCGCGCGGGTCGACATCGAACAGGGCACCGCGAAGGGCGTGACGCTCGAGGACGGCCGCAGGCTCGTGGCCGATGTGGTCGTCTCCAACGCCGACGCAGCGTTCCTCCACCAGGAGATGATTCCGCGTGCGCACCAGAGCCTGCGCGCGCGCCTGAAGCTGAAGGCGGCCCACTACTCGATGGGCCTGTTCGTGCTCTACTTCGGCACGAAGCGCCAGTATCCGGACGTCGTGCACCACACGATCTGGTTCGGCAAGCGCTACCGCCCGCTCCTGGATGACATCTTCAACAAGAAGGTGCTCGCCGACGACTTCTCGCTCTACCTGCACCGTCCCACGGCGACCGACCCGAGCTTTGCGCCGGCTGGCTGCGACAGCTTCTACGTGCTGTGCCCGGTCCCCAACCTCCAGGGAGACATCGACTGGTCCGTGGAAGGCCCGCGGCTCCGCGATCGCATCGTGACCGCGCTGGCCGACTCGATCCTGCCCGGGCTCCGTGAGACGATCACGGCCGACTTCTTCATGACGCCGGCCGACTTCAAGCAGGACTACCTGAGCGTGCATGGCGCCGGCTTCTCGGTGGCCCCGATCTTCCGGCAGTCGGCGTGGTTCCGGTTCCACAACCGTGCGGAAGGGGTGCGCAACCTCTTCCTCGTGGGGGCGGGCACCCACCCCGGTGCCGGCATGCCCGGGGTGCTCTGCTCGGCCAAGGTCCTCGACGAACTGGTTCCTGCGCCCGTGTCATGACCGCTGCCGCAGGTGATGCGCTTGCGCGCGCGGACGCCGTCCTGCGTCAGCATGGCAAGACGTTCACCTGGGCCAGGCGGTTCCTCGGCGCCCGCCACGCCGAGCGCGCCACGCGCCTCTACGCGTTCTGCCGGTCCTTGGACGATCTGGCGGACGAAGGGGGGGACCCGGTGGCCGCCGCGCGCGCGCTGACCGCCGTCCGGGCTTCGCTCGAGGGGGCCGGAACAGAAGGCTCCTCGGCAGGCGCGCTGCTCGATCCGTGTGCTGGTTCCGCGGCGTCGCGGGCCGCTGCGGCCGCGTTGGTCGAAGGCATGCTCGGCGATCTCGGCGACGTGGCGTTCGCGTCGGAGCGGGAGCTGCTGCGCTACTGCTACCGCGTGGCGGGCACGGTGGGTGTGATGATGTGCGAGGTCCTCGACCAGCCGGACCCGGCGGCGAGTCCGTTCGCCGTCGATCTCGGCATCGCCATGCAGCTCACCAACATCGCGCGGGACGTCTTCGAGGATGCCCAGCGGGGGCGGCGCTACGTGCCGGCGCCGATGGTCGCGGGGGCGGATGCGCAGGCCCTGGTGGAGCTGGCGCCCGAGACGCGGGTCCTCGTGCATCGCGCGCAGATGCAGCTGCTCGAGCGGGCCGAGTCCTACTACGACAGCGGCCGGCGAGGTCTGGCCTTCCTGCCGCTGCGCGCGCGGATCGCCATCCTGATCGCGGCCGAGAACTACCGGGCGATCGGTGCCCGCGTGCGCGCCCACGGCGAGGCGGTGGAGCGGCGCGCGATCGTCTCCACGGCCGCCAAGGTGTGGATCACCGTGCGTGCCCTCGCGTGCTGCTGCGTTCGCCCGTCCTTCTGGCGCCGCCCGGGTGCCCATGACGCGCGCCTCCACGCGCACCTCGAGGGCTTGGCGGGCACGGACCCGGGGGTGTCGGGGCATGCCTGATCTCGACCTGGTCGTGCTCGGCGGAGGTCTCGCAGGCCTGAGCCTCGCCGAGCGTCTCGCGGCGGCCGGCGCGCAGGCGCCACGGACCGTCGTGCTCGAGGCGCGTGCCGACTACGCGGACGACCGCACGTGGTGTTTCTGGCGGCACGAGCCGCACCGCTACGAAGAGCTGGTGGCGGCCGTC
>JBEAPQ010000004.1:0-5841 GCA_041164325.1 Planctomycetota bacterium
TCCGATCGCAGGGCGAACCGGGGTCCGCGGGCCGCCCTGGGTGGCCCACCGAGGGGGGCAAGACCCGTTCGTCCGCTGCCATGGGCCGCTGGGTCTTGCTCGGCGAGGTCGTGGGTGGACAAAGATCCTTCCGGGGCAGGTTGAAGCCCCCGGAGACCTGGGAAAAAAGCCCAGGGCTGGTCTGGGCTGGCCCCGCCCCAGCGGCGCTGGGGGCTCTCCCGCAGCCGCGGAGCGGCCGCCGGACCATCAACTGGGAGGCTGCAGGCTGACTTGGTCAGAGCCTCGGAGTGGCGCGACGCGAGACGTGAGGATGGACGCCGCGACCTCCCCCACAGCCAGCGCACAGGTCAGCCCGGAGCCGCCCAGTCCACCGACCCAGAACAGCCCTTGGACGTCGGGGTCGCCCCCGATGCGTGGCTGTCGGTCGGGGGCAAACGTGCGGAGGCCGTTCCAGCCGCCCTGGAATCCCAGGTCCGCGAGCCGCGGCGTGATGGCACCGAGCTTGTCCTGGGCGAGCGCGCGCCCGAGCGTCTCGACGGGCCCGGACGACCCGGGGCCGGGCCCGGGATCGCGCTCGACCTCGTCGCAGGGCGAGCAGAGGAACCCGCCCGCTTCCGGGCGGACGTAGAGCCCAGCATCGTCGACCCAGCACCACGGATGATCGCGGTTCGAGAGTTCGTGGGGTCGAGACTGCAGAAGGTGCCGTGCGCGTGGCGTCAGGATCACCGAGCTTCCGGCTGTGCGTCCCAGCGCCTGTCCCCAGGCACCGGCCGCCAGCACGACCGCATCGGCCGCGATGGGGCCACGGTCGGTCTCGACGCCTGTGACCCGTCCTTCGTCGGTGCGGAGAGCTGTGACGCGCACGCCGCACCGCAGCTCCGCACCGCGAGCCGAAGCTCCGCGCAGGAGTCCCTGTCCGAGCGTCCAGGCATCGCAGACGCCTTCGTCCGGCAGCCAGTAGGCGCGTTCGAGGCGTGCTCCGCCGAGCGCCGGCGCGACGTCCGCCAGTCGGTCGGAGTCCACTTCCTCGACGTGGACCCCGCGCCGGGACAGGTCGTCGTACGCCTCTTCGGCCCAGGTGGGCGGGGCCTCCGCGAACGCGATGACGGCCCCTGTCCGCCGGAACGGAGGGGCTCCGGACCAATCCGGGTGGTCCCCGAGCGCGATCAGGCCGTCGTAGGAGCGGCAGGCGAGCGCGCGTTCGTCGGCGTGGGCGACGAAGCGTCGCACCATGCCGGCGTTCTGGGCCGAGGCCTCGCCGAGCGGCGCGTCGCCCTGCTCGAGGACCGTCAGGCCGAAGCGGCCTGCGGCATGCCACGCGAGGCTCGCTCCCGCGAGTCCAGCGCCGACGATCAGCACCTCGGTCCGTTCCAAGGGGCGGGCAGGATAGGGCGGTCGGCGGGAACCGCCAACCGATCCTTGTCGCTGTGGCCGATGCCGCTTAGGACGCGGTCGTGAGCCCGCGCACAGTCCGCTATCTCCGCGTCGACGTGTTCACCGACCGTGTGTTCGGCGGCAACCCGCTCGCGGTGTTCCCGGACGCGGACGGTCTCGACACGGTGACGATGCAGGCGATCGCCCGCGAGATGAACTTGTCCGAGACCGTGTTCTGCGTGCGTGCCGCGGCCGACCATGCGTCGGTCCGGTTCCGGATCTTCACCGTGGACCGGGAGCTCCCGCTGGCGGGTCACCCGACCGTGGGATCCGTCCACGCCCTGGCGTCGACGGGTCGAATCGTGGTCGCCGACGACGGCTCGACGACGATTCCGGTCGAGCTCGGCGTCGGCGTCGTGCCGGTCCGGGTCGACGCTCGCGGGGGCGCGGTGGAACACGTCGAGATGACGCAGCGGGCGCCGCGTCACGGACCAGCCCTCGAGGACCGCCGCCTCCTGGCGACTGCACTCGGTCTGGGTGTCGAGGGCCTCGCGGACGGCCTGGGAGCCGAAGTGGTCGACACCGGCATCCCCTGGCTGCTCGTGCCGCTCCGCTCCCCCGAAGCGGTCGCTGCGCTGCGTCCGGACCGTGCCGCGTGTCACGCGCTGAGCGAGGCGGTCGGCACGGACCTGATCCATGCCTTCGCGTCGATTCCTGATCGGGAGACTCCGACGATCCGGACGCGGCACGTGTTCTTCGGCACCGTGACCCCGGGCGAGGACCCGGCCACGGGCTCCGCCGCAGGGTGTCTCGGGGCCTATGCGGATCGTCACGGGATGTTCGGTCCGCCGGGAGTCTCGCTGCGCCTCACCGTCGAGCAGGGCGCGGACATCGGCCGACCTTCGCTCCTGCACGTGTCGGTGGACGGCGACCGGGTCCGGGTCGGCGGGGCTTCCGTGCTCGCGGGCGAAGGCTGGCTCCGCATCGACTAGGATGCCCGACCGGCCGTGCCGCGGTCGGTGATCGCAACGCCCCATGCCTGCCCTCGACCAGCTCGGCCGACCCCAGCGCAGCCTGCGCCTGTCGGTGACCGACCGCTGCAACCTCCGCTGCACGTACTGCATGCCGGAGGCGGACTACACGTGGCTCCCGAAGAACGACATCCTGACGTTCGACGAAACGGTCCGGATCGTCGCGCGCTTCATGGCTGCGGGCGTGGACAAGGTCCGTGTGACCGGGGGCGAGCCGCTGATCCGGCAGGACCTTCCGGTGCTCGTGCGGATGCTCGCGGGTCTCGGGCTCCGGGATCTCGCGCTGACCACGAACGGGATCCAGCTTCCCGAACAGGGGCGGGCCCTGCGCGACGCGGGGATCCGCCGAGTGACCGTCAGCCTCGACACGCTTCGCGCCGATCGCTTCCGCGCGCTCGCCGGGCGGGATCGGCTCGACGCAGTCCTCGCCGGGATCGAGCACGCGCGGACGCTCGCCTTTGCGCAGATCAAGCTCAACACGGTCGTGATCCGCGGGCAGAACGACGACGAGCTCGTCGAGCTGTGCCGCTTCGCCCGCGATGTGGGCGCCGAGCTCCGATTCATCGAATACATGGACGTCGGTGGGGCGACGCAGTGGGACCGCACCTCGGTCGTGCCGCGTCAGGAGATCCTCGCGCGGCTCGCGGATGCCTTCGGTGGCGTGGAGCCGCTCGCCGAACAGGACTGGGCGCCTGCCGACCGCTTCCGGCTCGGTGACGGTCTCGTGGTCGGCGTGATCTCGTCGACGACCGAGCCGTTCTGTCGGACCTGTGACCGCACGCGCCTGACCGCGGACGGCATGTGGTACACGTGCCTCTACGCGCGCGACGGCATCGACCTGCGTTCTGCGCTGCGCGCGGGTGCCGACGACCGCGAGCTGCTGGACCTGATCGAGCGGGTCTGGAGCGGGCGGCGCGATCGTGCCGCGGAGGAGCGCGTGGCGCTCCGGGAAGACCGACGGGCGCTGGCAGGTGCCGCCGAGCTCCGCACCAATCCGCACCTCGAAATGCACAAGCGGGGTGGCTGAGCAAGCCCCGCACGGAGACCAGGAAAGCGAAGATGCCCGATCCCGTCGTCCGCGACATCGCTCCGTCCACCGAGGCCTTCCGTCAGGCCGTCTGTGCGGGGCTGGCCGCCGACCCGAAGACCCTGCCCTGCAAGTTCCTGTACGACGAGACCGGCGCGCGCCTCTTCGAGGCGATCTGCACGCTCGATGAGTACTACCCGACGCGGACCGAGCTCTCGATCCTCATGGATCACGCGGCCGAGATGGCCGCAGCACTCGGACCGCGCGTGCGCCTGGTCGAGCCCGGCAGCGGGAGCCTGCAGAAGGTCCGGTTCCTCTTGGACCACCTCGTCGATCCGGTCGACTTCGTGCCGATCGACATCTCGCTGGAACAGCTGACCGAAGAGGCGAGGCAGGTTGCCGTCGACTTTCCCGAGATTGCCGTGCACCCGGTGTGCGCCGACTACACGGCGGGCTTTGCGCTTCCGGACGTCGAGGCCGAGGCCCAGCGGACGGTCGTGTTCTTTCCCGGGTCGACGATCGGCAATCTCGAGCCGCACGAAGCCGCAGAATTCCTCGAGAAGATGGGCGAGGTCATGGGTGAGAGCGGAGCCATCCTGCTGGGTGTCGACCTGAAGAAGGACCTGGACGTGCTCCACGCGGCGTACGACGACCCGACGGGCGTGACGGCAGCCTTCAACAGGAACCTGCTGGCGCGCATCAACCGCGAGCTCGGGGCGGACCTCGACGTGTCGTCGTTCGAGCACAGGGCGCGCTACGAGGTCGACCCGAGCCGCATGGTCCTGGAACTCGTCAGCACCCGCGATCAGCGCGCATCCGTCGCGGGCACCGAGGTGCGCTTCGCGGCCGGGGAGCCGATCCGCACCGAGTATTCGCACAAGCCATCGCGCCGGGACGTCGAGGATCTCGCGGCGGGCGTTGGGCTCACCGTCCAGCGATGCTGGATGGACGGCCGCTCCTGGTTCGGCGTCTTCCTGCTCGAGCGGGGGGCCTGAACGCGGCCCGTCCGGGACCTACTGCGAACCGCCGAGGAGACGCGGGAACATCGCTGCGATCTCCTCGCGACCGGCGTCCAGGTCCTCCGGAGTCTTGATCGGGAAGAAGCGCGACGACGGCCCGGTCCGCTTGACGCGGAGGAAGTTGCTCTTCAGGAACCGCGTCATCTCGCCGATCAGGCGCTCGACCTGGACCGCCTTGCGGCCGTCGACCTTCTTCTCGACGTAGTACCAGCCGAGGTCGAAATCGCGGTCCAGGGACTCGGCTGCGAAGTGGAACGTGTTCGTGTTGAACACGTCGACGATGTCCGGGTCGAAGCCTTCGGGGTAGCGGATCTGCTCGACGAGCTGGAGCTTGCCGTCCAGCAGGTAGGGTGACCCGCCGACGTCACCCGGCCACTTCGGTGCGACTTCGACCGTCACTTGCGCGCGTCGGTCCAGGTGGTGACCCAGGATGCCGGTGTGGACCCGGGCGCCGAGGTTGTCGACGTTGGCGACGAACAGGTGCTTGCCGCCCCGTGCGAGGAAGTCGGCGAGGCAGCCGCTGTGCCGCAGCGCCGGTGCGAAGTCGCCGTGTCCCGGGCCGTGGGGCGACACCTTGCCCGCGTCGTCGACGAAGATGTCGCCGTCCTCGGCCATGCGCACCGAGATGAACTGCGTGAAGCAGCGGATGCCGTCCGCGCCTGCCCCGAAGTGGTCGTGGGCCTCCAGATGCTCCTTCGTCGACGCGTCGGTCGCGAAGCTGTTCATCAGGTAGATCGGGATCGTTCCGCCGCACTTCGCCGCGGTCTGCAGCGTGTCGCGGATCTTCAGTTCGAGGAACGACTTCTGGTCGACGACGTCGACGACGCCCTTGACGACCCCGCCGAAGCGGGTCGCCATGCCGCCGTTGAGGATGACGAGCCCCAGCTCGCCGCGGCGGATCGCCTCCTCGCCGAGCGCGTCGAGGTTCGCCCGCTCGGGCGAACCTTGCTTCGGCATGTCGTGGATCGACCCGTCGAGCGGCGCGAGCATCTTCCCCTGGACGATGTTGCCGGCGGCGGACAGTCGGCCTTCGCGCAGCGCCTGACGCCAGGATGCGAAGAGGTCCGGGTCGAAGCCGAACCGCGAGAGATAGGACAGGTCGTCGGGGGAGAGTTCCTTCAAGGCGCGTTCTCGGTGCGGAGGGACGGAGGAGGTTAGCGGGCGTTCACACCTGCGACCAAGACGGATCCTCGGCTTGTCGGGGTCGGCGGATCGAGCGAACATGCGCGCGATGGCGGTGGGTGCGGATGGCTCGGATGGTGCGATGCAGGCGGAGCCCTGCAGGGGTGGCCAGATGCCGCTCGATGCGCCGGTGACCGGGCTGCACGGCGTGGGCCCTGCGGCGGCCGAACGGTTGGCTACGGCGGGCATCCGGACGCTCGGGGACCTG
>JBEAPQ010000005.1:0-5060 GCA_041164325.1 Planctomycetota bacterium
ACTTCGTGATCGAGGACTACCTGCCGCGGAAGCTCAAGGAGACCGCGAAGTTCCTGCCTTGATCCGTGCCGGGGGTGGCACCGCCTCCACCGGCGCCTCGAGCCGCGCGCGGAGTGCGTCCCGGAGGCTCCGTCGGACCTGCTGCATCGGCTCGTCCCCGGACTCCCCGAGAAGCGACTGGCCAGCGCGGTAGGCCGCGTCGCAGACCCGCGGCGGAGCGCCCTCGCCCCCTGGCCATAGCACCGCACGCTCGTCGAAGAGGCGCGCGACGATGGCCTGGTGCGCACCGGACGCGCGACACCGACCGGCGGCGAGGAGAGCCGTCGCCACGGCGAGCGGGTCCTCCGACGCGGTCGCGATCTGCACGAGCGCCTGCCGCGCGGTCTCGTGCTCGATGCGCGCCAACGCCTCGACGGACGCCTGCCGCACGGCGTCCGATCCGACCCGCACCTGGCGGCAGAGCGGGTCGACCGCGAACTCGTGCCCCAGGTCACCGAGCGCACGGATGACGTCGAGTCGGTCTTCGGTCCGGGTCTCGAGTCGCCCGAGCAGGAACGACACGACATCGAGCCCCCCGCAGGCGACCAGCGCTCCGAGCGCACGACGCCGCAGTTCGCGGTCAGCCCCGTCGAAGTCGCTGCGCAGGCGCGCGCGCAGGCCCGGCACCCGCCGACACGCGCCGAGCGCCCGGAGCACCTCGGGTTCGGTGTCGGCAGCCCCGGCTTCGTAGAGCGGCAGCAGCAAGGCAGCCGCCTGTTCCGGGTCGAGCCGCGCGAGGGCCTCGCCGAAAGGCCCGACGAGACCGGGCCGCGCCGCGAAGCGCTCGAGCCTCTCGCGAAGCGCGGGCACGGCCTTCTGGTCGCCGAGACCCGCGGCGACCGAGGCCGCGACCACCCGCAGATTGGGATCCTCGAGCGTCCCGAGCACCGTGGCCAGCACGCGCGCATCGCCGGTGTCCGGGAGCGCTTCCAGCGCAGCGACCCGCACCTCGGCCGCCGTCCCCGCCCGGATTTCCTGGACCAGGACCCCGAACGCCCGATCGCCGCCATCCCGGCCGATGCGGCGCGCGATCGCAGAACGGACGGGCCGCCCGAACTTCCGATTTCCCAGTGCGGCAGAAAGTTCGGCGAGAAGCCCTGGAACGTTGCCCGGCTCGAGCGCCGCGACCAGCGCGATCCGCGCATCGTCGTCGGAGGCCGCGCCGAACCGCTCGGCCCAGGCTTCGCCCTGCGCCGGTGCCGGACCCAGCAGCGCGGCCCACAGGGCGACAACGGCGAGACCGGATCCAAGACGCATGAGGGCGCGACGGTAGCCCGGAGCCCCGCAGCGATCCACGAAGGCTCGGCATGGACCCCATGCCTCCGCATCCGCTATGAACCTCGGCCCTCGATCGCGCTCAACCGGCACCCGTGCCCGGGCCGATGAGCCATGGAACGAGCCCCGACCACGGGGCGGAACGCACGCCTCTGTCATCCACGACCATGTCGCAGACCGTGACCAGCCCGGCCGCCCGGGACCTTCTCCAGAAGCTCGAGGACCGCACCGCGACGATCGGTGTCGTCGGCCTCGGCTATGTCGGCCTCCCGCTGCTGAGCGCGATGCACGACGCCGGCTACCCGGTGGTCGGCTACGACCGCGATGTGTCGAAGATCGTCAAGCTGAAGGCCGGGGAGACCTACCTCCACCACCTCGGCTCGGACATGGTCACCAAGCTCGCCGCCTCGGATCGGTTCCTGCCGACCACCGACGCCGACGAGCTCGGCAAGGCCGACGTGATCATCCTCTGCGTGCCGACGCCGCTCGGGAAGCACCTCGACCCGGACATGTCCTACATCGTGTCGTCGACCGAGATGGTCGCCGAGCGCCTCCGGCCCGGGCAGCTGATCTGCCTGGAGTCGACGACCTACCCGGGCACGACCCGCGGTGACTGCGTGCCGATCCTCGAGAAGACCGGGCTCAAGGCGGGCCAGGACTTCTTCATCGCGTTCAGCCCCGAGCGGGAGGACCCGGGCCGCAAGTCGCACGACACGCGGACGATCCCGAAGCTCGTCGGCGGCACGGACGCCGACAGCACGGTGCTCGCGACGACGCTCTACCGCGCGGCGATCGCCGAGGTCGTCCCGGTCGACTCGGCGGAGATCGCCGAGGCCGCCAAGCTCCTCGAGAACATCTACCGCGCGGTCAACATCGCGCTCGTCAACGAACTCAAGCCGGTGCTCCACTCGATGGGCATCGACGTCTGGAAGGTCGTCGACGCGGCGGCCACCAAGCCGTTCGGCTTCCAGGCCTTCTACCCAGGCCCGGGCCTCGGCGGGCACTGCATCCCGATCGATCCGTTCTACCTGACCTGGAAGGCCAAGGAGTTCGGGCACCGGACGAAGTTCATCGAGCTCGCGGGCGAGATCAACTCGGCGATGCCCCGCTACGTCGTCCAGCGGACGATGGAGGGGCTGAACCAGGTCGGCAAGGCCGTCCACGGCGCGAAGGTCCTGGTGCTCGGCATCGCCTACAAGCCGGACGTCGACGACATCCGCGAGACTCCGGCGGCCGAGATCATCACGCTGCTGCAGGAGTTCGGCGCCGACATCAGCTACCACGACCCGCACTGCCCGGTGTTCCCGTCGATGCGTCACTACGACCTCGCGGACCTGGAATCGGTCGACCTGACCCCCGAGGCGCTCGCCGCAGCAGACGCCGTGCTGATCGTCACGCACCACCGGGCGATCGACTGGAAGACCGTCGCCGAGCACGCAACGCTCGTCGTCGACACCCGCAACGCCATGGCCCCGCACATGCCGATCCGCGGGACCTACGTCGCTTCGTGAGCCTCGCGTCCCCCGGGCACGCGCGGCTCGCTGTTGGAGGCGCGCGCCGTCCCGCTATCCTGGGCGGGCTTGGCGCATCCGACCGACAGCCCCCTCGCCACCGACCCGACTCCCGTCGTGCTGCCTTCCGACCGCGATGCGACCGGAAGGGACCTCGGCGACCGTGAGCTCGAGCTCCTCGCTGCAGCTGTCCGCTCCGGCCACCTGAACTCGACCGGCGGCACGCTCGTGCCGCGGTTGGCACGGGAGTTCGCAAGCCGTCACGGAGTGCCCCATGCGATCGCCTGCGCCTCCGGTTCGGCGGCCGTCCATGCTGCGCTGGGCGCACTCGGCCTCAGGCCGGGAGACGAAGTCGTGACGACGCCGATCACGGACATCGGCGCGGTGCTCCCGATCGTCTACGAGGGCGCGACGCCCGTCTTCGCCGACGTCGACCCGGTCACCCTCAACGTCACCGCCGACTCACTGACCGCAGCGATCACGACGCGGACCCGCGCGGTGATCGTCACCCACCTGTTCGGCCAGCCCTGCCGGATGGAACCCATCCTGGCCCTGGCGCAGCGACACGGCTTCGCGGTCATCGAGGATGCCGCGCAGGCGTTCCTCGCGACCGACGGTGGCCGACTCTGCGGGACCATGGGCGACCTCGGCTGCTTCAGCTTCCAGCAGGGAAAGCACATGACGACCGGCGAGGGCGGGATCGTCGTCTCCTCGGACCGGGACCTCGCCAGCGGAGTGCAACGCTTCGTCGACAAGGGCTGGGGATACGGCGATCCGAAGCCCGACCACGACCGGCCCGGCCTCAACTACCGACTGACCGAACTCCAGGGCGCCGTCGGGATCGCCCAGCTCGAGAAGCTCGACGGCTGCGTGCAGCGTCGCCGGGCGAGCGCCCGAGCACTCTGCGAAGCGCTCGCCGACCTCGAGGACCAGGGCGTTGGGCTCCCGATCCCCGCGCCGGGCACCGAACACTCCTACTGGCGCTTTGCGCTGCGGATCGACCCGGAACGCATCCCCGGCGGGGCCGTCGCGCTCGGCGCCCACCTCACCGCGTGCGGCGTGCAGAATGCGCCCCGGTACGTGCAGAAGCCGGCCTTCGACTGCGCGGTCTTCCGTGAACGCGACCGCTTCGGCGCGATGGCCGGCGTCTTTCCGACAGAGGGCCCGCTCGGCGATCGCTCGACGCATCCCGGCTGCTATGCGGGACTCGAGCGCGTGCTCGTGCTGCCGTGGAACGAGCATTACCGGGCCGAGCACGTCGACTTCATCGCCATGAGCGTCCGGCGCGCCGTCGCGGCCGTCCACGCAGCCGGAGCGGGCGGTGCCTGAACGGCTCCGCACGGCGCTGATCGGCGCGGGTGGCCGGATCGCAGCCGACTGGCTGTCGGTCGCACAGGCCTCCGACAGTCCGGTCCGACTGACGGCCCTTGTCGAGACCGATCCGGGGGCGCGTCAGAGACTCGGCGCCCTGCCCGATCTCGATGCGCTGCTCGCGGGCGACCTTCCCGAAGCCGCGATCGTTGCGACGCCGCCATCCACACACGCCGCGATCGTCGTGCGGCTCGCGGAGGCGGGGATCCACGTGCTCTGCGAGAAGCCGCTCGCCACAACCCTCCACGACGCGGAGTCGATGGTCGCAGCCACGCGAAGCGCGGGCGTGCGTCTGATGATGGCGAGCAAGTTCCGGTTCGTGGATGACGTCGCCGAGGCATCCCGACGGATTGCCGAGGGGGCCATCGGCCAGCCGGTGTTCTACGACAACGCGTTCTGCGGCCACGTCGACATGCGCGATCGCTGGAACTCCGATCCGAAGGTTTCGGGCGGCGGCGTCCTGATCGACAACGGAGCCCATGCCGTCGACCTCGCGCGCTTCCTGATGGGCGAGGTCGAACGTGTGCTCGCGGCCACCGGCCCACGCCTCCAACCGCTGGGAGTCGAAGACTCGGTTCGCATCCTGTTCGAGACGTGCTCGGGCGCCCTCGGACGCGCCGACCTTTCCTGGTCGGTCGACATCGGCTCGGCCTCCTACGCGGCGATCCACGGCTCGCTGGGATCGATCGAACTCGGCTGGAAGGGCGCGCGCCTCCGGACCCGGGACGGCTGGACGCCGTTCGGCACCGGCTACGACAAGCGCCGCGCGTTCCGCAATCAGCTGACCCACTTCGCCCAAGTCGTCCGCGGCGACGAGGCCCCGCGGATCGGGGACGACGATGCCCTCGCGTCGGTGCGGTTCGT
>JBEAPQ010000006.1:0-2696 GCA_041164325.1 Planctomycetota bacterium
GTTGAAGAGGACGCGGCAGACGGCGGCGAGGCCGTATTCCTCCGCGTGGGACAGGAGGAGCTTGCGCTCCTGTGCAGTCGGCTTGCGCTGCCATGCGAGGGCGATGGCTCGATCGATCGGATCGCCGCCGTCAGCCGTGATCCGTGCGGCCATCCGCTCCGCCTGGGCGAGCACGAAGCGATCGTGCAGTAGCGACAGCGCCTGGAGCGGCGTCGTCGTCTCCAGCCGCACAGGCGTCGGGATCGACGGGTCGGCGCAGTCGAAGACCGTCATGAACGGGTCGGGCACCGAGCGGACGACGAAGCGGTAGATGCTGCGCGGGAAGGTGCGCGCGTCGTCGGGGTCGGCGAGCTCGTAGCGGTAGCGCGGCGAGTGGTCGTCCTCGAACGCGAAGAGCTCGAACCCAGGACCGTCCTGCGTCCGATCGAGGCTCCCGCTCGCGCGGAGGATCGAGTCGCGGATCGCCTCGGCCTCGAGCCGGCGCAGCGGCGCGCGCCAGAGCAGCTGATTGCTGGCGTCGAGAGCCGCGGCGTCGGGTCGATCGGCGGATGACTGCCGGTAGGTGGCCGACAGCACGATCGTCTGGTGCAGGTTGCGGAGGGAGCCACCGCCGTCGCGGAAGGTCCGCGCGAGGTGGTCGAGGAGGTCGGGGTGTGTGGGGGCGGCCCCCATGTGTCCGAAGTCGTTCGGCGTCGCGACGAAGCCGCGGCCGAAGTGCGACTGCCAAACGCGGTTGACGGCCGACCGCCACGTCAGGGGGTTGTCGACGTGGGTGATCCACGCAGCGAGCGCCAGCCGCCGGGCGCCCTCGCTCGCGTCGTCGTCGAGCACGAAATCGGCTGGCGCGTGTCCGAGCACGGACAGGGCTCCCGGCCGGACCTCGTCGCGCGGTGAAGTGACTTCCCCGCGGTCCAGCAGCGCGATCCGACGCGGTTGACCGCCGGGAGCGGGGCGGAACGCGCCTTCGCCCGGGAACTCACGGCACGCCGCGTAGACACGGCCGGGCGGCGGCAGGGAAGCGAGATGGGCTTCGGCTGCTGCCAGCCGCTGCGTGGCAGCATCGCGCAGCGTGCTGATCCCGAGCTCCTGCGCGAGCGTCCGTCGGGCGTCCGCGACACGGGCCGCGTGACGGCGCGCTCGGGCCCGTTCGTCTGTCCAGGGCCGCACGCCGTCGACGAGGAAGCGCGCGCCCCAGAGTTCGCCGGCCTCGATGCTGTCGCGGGCGGTCACCGCGGCGTCCCGAGCCACGTTCTGCCCACCCGCGAGGACCTCGACTTCGGCGAGCGCGAAGCAGTAGTCGCGCGTGCGCTCGAAGAGCTCGTCGGAACGGATGCGGACGCGGCGGGCGCGGGTGCCGGCGGCGAACCGGAAGCGGATCGGCTCGTCGCCGTGGCGCGGGCCTGCATCGCGCTGCGACCAGGACTCCTCGGTGCCGAAGGTGCCGTCGTCGCCCGCCCACGCGACGCCGAGGCTCCGCGGCAGTCCGAAGCCGGGGCCCGGGTGTCCGCCGAAGACCTCGTGGCTCGGGTAGACGACGACCGCGTCGATCACCTGCTCGGCGCCGAGGTCGAGTTCGACCCACTTCTCTTCGGATGGCGTGCCGACGATGGCGCTGTGCCAGCCGAGGCGCTGGTCGTGCGGCGGGTCGGGGAGATCACGCAGGCTGGACGCTTCGGCGCGCAGGGCCACGTGCGCCGGGTCGTCGCTCTGCGCGAACGCTTCGTCGAGCTGGGTCTCGAATCCTGCGATCTCGGCGCGCAGCGCATCGACGTTCGCCTTGGCCCGTTGGCGTGCAGCGTCGATCCCCGGGTCGGGCTCGTAGCTGCGCTCCGCGCGCTCGATGCCGGCGAAGACCGCCTGCAGCGCGTAGTAGTCCCGCTGCGGCACCGGGTCGAACTTGTGGTCGTGGCAGCGCGCGCAGTGGACGGTCAGGCTCTGGAAGGCCCCGAACACGTTGGTGACGACGTCGTCGCGGTCGAGGTTGCGGGTGATCTCCTTGTCGACCGTGCCCTCGCGGAGCTCGACGTGGCCGACGTAGTCCCAAGGGCCCGCGACGAGCATGCCGGTCGCGGCCACGCTGTGGGCCGGGCCGTCGACGACGTCGCCGGCGATCTGCGCGGTCACGAAGTCCGCCCACGGCAGGTCCCGGTCGATCGCGTCGATGACCCAGTCGCGGTAGGGCCACGCGTTGCGACGGGGCTTGTCCTTGTCGTAGCCGTGCGTGTCCGCGTAGTGGACGACGTCGAGCCAGTGGCGGGCCTGGCGCTCGGCGTAGCCGGGGGACGCGAGCAGACGTTCGACCAGCTGCTCGTAGGCGTTCGGATCGGGATCGGTGACGAAGGCGTCGACAGACTCGGGCGTCGGCAGCAGTCCTGTCAGGTCGACGGACAGGCGTCGGATCAGCGTGCGGCGGTCGGCTTCGGGCGACGGTTCGAGACCTGCCGCGGCGAGTCGTGCGGCGACGAACTGATCCAGCGGCTGCCGAGCCCAGTCCGCGAGGCTCTTCTCGAGCGCCGGTGGCGCGGTCTCGGCGAGCGGCTGGAGGGACCAGAGGTCCGACGCCGGCCGCTGGGCCGGCAGCGCCGTGTGCGCGAACAGCGCAGCGGTCAGGGCGAGGCGTCGCATCCACCCGCGATCCTAGCCCGCGCGGACTCCTGCGTCTCAGCGCAGCTCGATCAGCACGGCGTCGCTCAGGT
>JBEAPQ010000007.1:0-2713 GCA_041164325.1 Planctomycetota bacterium
GCACGCCGCGGAGCCGCAGCATCAGCGCGAGGGCCGTCGCGAAGTACTCGCAGTGCCCGCCGCCCTCGGCGTTCAGGAAGGCCGCGAAGTCGACGGCAGCCCCGGGCTCACCGGGTCGTGCGTACGAGAATCCGGCCGCGAGGTGATCCCGGCAGCGCGCGACGACGTCCATCGGCCGGACGTCGTCACCCGATCCGCGCAGCGCGGCGCGCACGAGGTCGTGGAGAACGGCAGGCACCGCGCTCGGGTCCTCGACGTCGATGCGGACGTAGGGGGCCCGGTCTGCGGGCGTGCCGGAGTCGACCGGCGGCGTGTGCGCTCCCCAACCGAGCTCGTAGCCCAGCGCGTCCCGCGGTGCGTCCGGTGGCGTGGGGCGTCGCACCACGCCATCGCCCGTCGCGTGCAGCAGGTCGGGATAGCCATCGAGGGGAACCGCGATCTCGGCGAGTTCGAGGGGGGCCGGCAGCGTTGCGCCACGGTGTGTGACGAGCTCGACCGTGGCCCGCGCGACGGTCGCTCCCGCGTCCCGCTCGAGCCGGCCCCGTGCGGGCATCGTCGAGCCGATCCCCAGGGGTGATCCGGACCGGGGGACATGGCGCTGCAGGAAGCGCGGTCCGTCCTGGTGCTCCAGCACGGCCTCGCGCCAGTGACTCGGCACGTCGGTGCGCGCACCGCTGCGCAGCACGACCCGGAACAGGACCGCCGTCTCGTCCCGCGGCGGCTGGAACCGACGCAGATCGATCCGTGCCTCGGAGCCGAGCTCGGCGCGCCCGCTCCAGCCGAGGCTGTTCGCGTCCCCCGCATCACGGAGCTGGACGTGTTCGGGCACCAGGAGACCCAGGGCCAGCAGGGTCCCGGCGGCGAGGCCCGCAGCCTGGAGCGAGCGCCGGACCAGCAGTCGTCGGCGGGTCCGGGCCGGCGATGCTTCCACCGCGAGGAACGCGACCAACGCGCACAGCCACAGCGTGCCGAAGACGGCGAACCCACCGGACTCGGCCGCCTGTCCGGCGACGAGTGCGATCAGCACCGAGTTGAACGTCAGCAGGTCTGCGCGCTTCGTGCCGTCGCCCGCATGGAGGAGGTGGATCTGGCACGTCATCGCCAGCAGCACGCCGCCGCCGAGCAACCCCTCGGCTCCGCCCGCGAGCACGTCTTGGATCAGCAGCAGGAAGGCGGCTCCGAGCGCGGCGTTCCAGCCAAGCTGCCACGCCCGCAGGCGGCGCAGCACGGCGCAGAACGGGGCCGCAGCGGCGAGCACCGCGAGCACGAGGGCTGCGGCCGGATGGAGCGTGCCGGTCTGGTGGACCCATGCGAGGTCTGCCGTCACGAGCAGCGCGGCCGCCACCTGGCGTTCCCGATTCACGCTCGGCCTCCCAGGCGTGCGACGTGCGTCAGCTCGACGCTCTCGGTGTGGGAGCGGCTGCGGAGGGGCGTGGTCGTCGGCTGCGCACTCGCCACGAAGCGCAGCGCCTGCTCCGACCCGTGCGGGAGGCCTGGGCCGATCGAAAGGTCGAGATCCTGGCTCTGGATGCGCAGGGGCAGCCCTCTGCGTTCGGCGTCGAGCAGCAGGCGCGTCAGTGCCGCCAGCGCGTAGTCGAGCTCTGCAGGTGCGATCCTGCGGTCGAGTTCGATCGCGAGACCGGACGCGCTCGGCGGTTCGTCCTCACGCACGACCGGACGTCCGCGTCGAGCCGATGCGCGGCTGTGCACCATCCGCATGGGGTCGCCGGACCGCCACGCGCGCAGGCCCGAGGGGCAAGGTTCGTGGGGCGGGCCTTGGCGCTGGCGTCCTGCGATCCCCTCGATCGGAACGAGCCCGAGCGCGCGTGCCTCCGTGTCGGAGAGCGGCTGCGGCGCGACGACCAACGTCGACGGCCCGCTCACTCTGGCGCGCGCACGGGTGAGTCCGAGCGGACCTTCGCGCTCCGCGATCCAGCGCGCGATGCGATGCAGGCCTCGGATCGGAACGAGGAGGTTGGTCGCGCCCTGCGGATCGGCAGCGGTCCATCCGCAGGTCGGGCCGTCGCTCGTTTCGGGGAAGACGCGTGGGAGGTCCTCGGTGTCTCCCGCATCGAGGATCTCGAGAGGCCGGGGTTCGCCGGCGAACGTCCGGCCGGAAACCTGGACCCGCAGCCGTGTCGATCGGGACCTGCGGACCGTGCTCGCGAGGTCGGCGATCAGGACGGCGATGCATGCGGCGGCGGTCACGAGGGCCGGCCTCGGCGCCGGTCCGCACGCGAACGCCAGCAGCAGGAGCCCGATCCCAGCGACGAAGCGTGTGCCCCGCGGGGTCAGACGCAGCTCAGAGCTCCACGGGGACACGGCGGAGCAGTGCCTCGACGGTCGGTCGTGTGGGGCCACCGTCGCGGCGTGCGAGCCGGTGCGCGAGGACCGGCACCGCGAGCGCGCGGAGGTCGTCCGGCAGGACGCTGCGGCGGCCGTGGAGCAGCGCGCGGGCGCGGCCCCCTTGGAGCCAGGCGAGCGCCGCGCGCGGACTGGCGCCCAGTGCGAGGTCGGGGTCGCGTCGCGTAGCCGCGATGCAGGCCAGCGCGTAGCGCGCCACGGGTTCCGCGACCGTGATCTCGTCGACCGCCCGCGTCAGCTGCAGGAGTCCGCCGGGTCCGAGCGTGGCGTCCAGCTCGGTGAGTCGTCGTTCCGGCCGGTCACCGCAGTACAGCGCGAGCTCGCGCTCGGGTTCCGGGTAGCCCATCTC
>JBEAPQ010000008.1:0-4803 GCA_041164325.1 Planctomycetota bacterium
GCCGCAGGCGAGACGGCTGCGCTGGACATCCTGCTGGAACCGTCCGCGACGCTGGTCGGACTCGTCACGGACGACTCCGGCGCAGCTCGGCGCGGGGTTGTCGTCCACGCGTTCGACCGAACCCCGGGCACCGACTACATCCAGACTGGCCAGATCGACTTCGACGAGGTTCTCGGCCACGTCGCGACGCGGACCGATGCCGAGGGCCGCTACCGACTCGAGGGCGTGACGCCGGGGGTCGTGCATGCGATCGTCCAGCCGGTCCGAGGCGGGTGGGGCGACGGCACCGGTCAGCCCTTCGTCCAGGAAGAGCTCGCGCTCCAGCCGGGGCAGGAGCGCGACTGGAGCCCCGTGCTCAGTGACGGCCGCGTGATCGAGGGGCGGGCGCTCTACCGCGACGGCCACCCGCTCGAGATGCAGTTCGTCACGCTGCGCGATGCAGGCGGCACGTCACGGGGCACGCTGACGACCGACAGGGAGGGTCGGTTCCGCTTCGTCTGTCTGACCGAGCCGATCTACAGCGTCTACGTGCAGGTCTTCGACCAGCCGCGTGGTTCGCCTCCGGTCCAGGCGACCGGGGTCGTGCCGGGTCAGGGTCCGGTCGAGATCCGGGCCACCTTCGATCGGCCGGTCGAGCTGGAGCCCGCGCACGTGACGGGCCGCGTCGTCGACCTCGGGGCCCGGCTCCCGCAGCCGAAGGCGGCGAACGTGCTGCTGATCCAGCCGGACAACAGCTGGCGGACGGAGCGACTCGACGACGAAGGGCGGTTCACGTTCCCCGAAGTCGAACCAGGCCTGATACGGCTGGTGGTCATGGACGGTGAGGTCGCGGTCTTCCACGGCGAGCCGTTCACCGTCGAGCCGGCGGCTCGGCATGACGTCGGCGCCCTGACGACGTCCCCGGAGCGCGCCGAGCTGCAGGTTCGCCTTCGCCGTGGCGCGGGGGCGGAAGACGTGGAACTGTCGCTCTACCTGCGCCGCGCCGACGGTCGCCGAGGAGCGACCGCGGCTCCTGTCCCGGGCGACGACTTCGTCCTCGCCAACATGATGCCGGGAGACTTCGACTGGTCGCTCTACGGCAAGGGCGTCGTCGGCGCGAAGGGCCGGATCGCGCTCGCGAGCGATGCGCCGACGGCGCTCGACATCGACGTCGTGGCCGGGGCGCGCTGCAAGTGCGACGTCCGCTTCGCCAACGACACGGACCTCGGCGAAGTCTCCGTCGTCTACATGCGCGAGGGCGTCGAGTTCCACCGCGCGGAATACAAGCCAGGAAGCGCGGTCGACTTCCGGCGCTACTACGTCGGGGCCACGCTGCCGCCCGGTGAATACGCGATCCATCTGACGACGACGACCGGCCTGCGGGCCTCGGCGACGGTCTCGGTCGGCCCCTCGCTGGATCCGGTCGAGCCCGTGCTCCAGCTGCGCTGAGGCCCGGTGTCCGTTCACCGCGAAGCCGTGGCGTGCGGCTCGTCCGCGAGTTCCAGGTCGAGCAGGAAGAGTCGCTCCACGAGGGCGGTCGGGATCTCCTGGAGAGCACGCTCGATCTCGCTGACCAACGGGCTCGCCTCGGCGGAGGCCCATCCGCGATAGGTGCGGTTCTCACTTTCGTTCGAGTGTCCGATCCGGGTCCGGTAGAGCAGCTCGAGGTCGCGGGCCCGGAAGACGTGCAGTTCGACTTCGGTGGCCATGCGGCACTTCGTGTCGACGGAGACCATGCCGAGTGGCCAGGTGCTCCTGGTCCTCGTCCACGTCAGCACGGCGATCGAGTCGAAGTCCTCGGGGGAGATGTCGGCCTGCCCCGCGCGGACCTCCTCGACGGTCGCGAAGCCGGCGCTCTGACAGTCGCGTGCGGCAAGGCTCCGGGCGAGCCCGACGAACAGCGACTGCATTCGCTCGGGTCTCGCTCGTGCTGCGTGAGCCCTCTCGAGTGCCGCGGTCGCGCGATCGATGGCGCCGGCAGAGGGCGCCGTCGCCGCGGCGCCAACGATCGACACGGGCGGGTAGACCACCGCCGCCGCCAACATCAGCAGGAACTGGTCGAAGGGCGTGACGCCGTGCGCGCCCACACCGATCGCCACGATCGGGTCGGCGACGATCCCGCGGACGAGTCCGACGCCGAGCCCGCGCAGCGCGCCGCGGGGAGGGTGGTGTAGCTCCAACGCCGGAGGCTCGGGGGCGACGACGACGGCGACCCGGCCGAGCTCGGCGCGCACTTCCTCCGTCGGGACGTTGAGCGGGTAGATGAACGTCCCGCAGCCGGAGGACGTGGCCAGCACCAACGCGAGGAACGTGTGGGCCCTGCGCCGCATGATGCTCGCTGGAACGCCCGGAGTGTGGGCCGTGTTGCCCCGCGAACTTCCTCGCGAGCGGGATCGATTCCCGGCGGGCGTGCGGACACGGATCGGGCAGCGGGCTACAGCCCGCGCATCCACTCCGGCCGCAGCGGGATCTCGCCGTCCAGAGCACCCTGGATCGCAGCCACGATGTCGTCGCGGTCGCGCGGCAGACGTCCACCGATCGGCAGTCGGTTCGACGCGTGGTTGGTCCGGAAGATCGCGTCGGTCGGCGCCGCGTGGGCGACCAGCGTGCGCAGCTCGCGGAGCGTCGTCGGCACGTCGGGCATCTCGAACAGGCCCTTCTGTTCGGCCCGCGCGATCGGTGTTCCGGGTACGACCGTCAGCGTCAGCGCCGACAGGAAGCGCGGATCCATCGCGGTCGCGAGCTCGGCGGAGCCGCGCGCGTGCTGCTCGCTGCGCTCCTTGCCGCCCGCGCCCAGCAGGAAGATCACGGACAGCTTCATGCCGGCGGCGCGCGCCCGGTCAGCTGCGGCCACGTGGTCGGCGGCCGTGCTGCCCTTGGCGATGCGCTTCAGCGTGACGTCATCGCCGCTCTCGGGGCCGATGTAGAGGAGGTCGAGGCCGAGCTGCCGCAGCTCCACGAGCTCGGCTTCGGTCTTGTCGAGGACGTTCGACGCCATCGCGTAGCACGACACGCGGCGCAGGCGCGGGAAGCTCGCTCGGCACGCGCGCAGGATCGCGCGCCACGTGTCCATGTCGAGGATCAGGGCGTCGCCGTCGGCGACGAAGACCTTCTGGACCTGGGAACCGAACTGTCGGCCGGCAGCCGCGATGTCCTCGAGCGTCTCGTCGAGTGCACGGACCCGGAACTGCTTGGCACGGTACATGTCGCAGTACGTGCACTTGTTCCAGCTGCACCCGATCGTCGCCTGGAGGATGTAGGAGTCGGCCTCGCTCGGCGGACGGTAGATCTGGCCTTCGTAGCGCATGGGCAGGTCGGCAGCCTACCCGGTCCGGTGCGCCGGGATCGAAGGCGCGGGATGGGTCTCGGGAGTGACGTGCGGGCATCCGTGGGGAGGTGGCTTGCGAAACCCGCGCCATGCGCTCTTCCTTCTGGGGTCTGCTCCTCCTTGCGTCCTGTGCCATGACCGAGTCACCGAAGCCCTCCGCAGCGTTTCCCGGCCGCACGCTCGTGGACTTCGCGGACGCGGGCGAACCCGCGCGCTGGACCACGGTGCTCGATGGCGTGATGGGTGGACGGTCGACCGGGAGCTTCGTCGTCGAGGGGGATCGGATGGTGTTCACCGGGGTGTTGAACACGAACGGCGGTGGCTTCTCCTCGGTCCGTCGCCCGAGTGAGGGCCTCGGACTCGGTCAGGCCGGCGAGTCCGGCATCCACCTCCGCGTGCGGGGCGACGGCCGCACCTACACGCTGCGTCTCCGGCAGCCGACGGAAGACCGGCGGTTCGCGGCGTCCTACCGCGCGACGTTCCCGACGCAGTCCGACGACTCCTGGCAGGACGTGTTCGTTCCCTACGCGGACCTCGTGCCCACGTGGCGTGGACGAACTCTCGATCTTCCAGCCGTCGATCCTGCGAAGGTCGACGAGATCGGCCTGTCGATCGACGACAAGATCGACGGGCCGTTCCGGATCGACGTCCGATGGATCGGGGCGGGAACTGCCGCTGGGAATGGAGGCTGACGAGAGCTCCCGTCTTCCGGTCGAGCAGAACCGGGAGTCGAGGCTCCTGGGGAGCCCTTGACGCCCTGGGGTCGACGCTCATCCTGTCGCGTCCCTCTGCGCCCGGAAGGGCGATCCGCCGGGTGTCGTTTCCCATTCCACCCGTTCGTCGGGCCCTGGACCGCGCGCCATGCGATTCGCTTCCCTACTCGCCCTCCCCATGCTCGCTGGCACGGTCGCCGCGCAGTTCCCCCCGCTTCCGTCCGTGCCTCTCGAAATCCGAGCCGCGCCGCGCGCAGCTTGGTCTTCCGTGCTGAGTGCCGGAACGACCGCGACCGGCTCGACGTTCCGCGCCGACACGATGAGCGCGGCGAGCAACGACACGCTCTTCGTGTTCGGCGGCTGCCTGAACAACAACACGTCGACGACGGTCAACGACATCTGGGGCTTCGATTCCACGACGGGGCTCTACACGCAGCGGCACGACGGCGTCGTGTCGCTCGCGCCGCACGCCCGCGGTCGTGGTGCGGGCGCCTGGAACCCGAGCACGCAGCGCTTCGTGATCTTCGGTGGCGACAACCGCGCGACGGGCCCGCTGCCCGCGGACACGCTGCTCAACGACATCTGGGAGTACGACCCCGCCAACAACACGTGGGCCGACGTGACTCCGGCCGGCGGCTCGGCCCCGAGCCCGCGCCGCTGGGCTGCGATGAGCTACGACCCCCAAACCGGCGGCATGCTGGTGTTCGGCGGTGATGTCGGCGGTGGGACCCCGTCCGACGAGACCTGGCTCTTCATCGGCGGCAGCTGGTTCCAGCTCAGCCC
>JBEAPQ010000009.1:0-46699 GCA_041164325.1 Planctomycetota bacterium
GACTCCAACCGCCGTACGTGGAGCTGCCGTCCGCGGACCAAGCGGCCGCGCTGGAGAAGGCCGAAGCCGCGTGGGCCGTGGTCGATGCCGAGGTCCGTGCGCTGGAGGCGATGCCCGAAGCCGATCGCGCGGTGGACCACGCGCAGCGGCTCGACACGAAGCGGAAGGACAGGCTGCGGCTCGCGGGAGAACGCGATGCGATCCGCATGGCCATCCCTGCCGCACTCGTCATGCGAGAGCGTGCGGAGCCGCGGCCGGCCTTCCTGCTGCGCCGCGGCGACTACCAGCTTCCGGGGGATCAGGTTCCGCGCGGCACGCCGGCCTTCCTGCCGCCGCTGAACGCCAGCGGCGACTCGATCCCGAGCCGCATGGACCTCGCGCGTTGGACCGTGCGCCCGGAGCATCCGCTGACGGCCCGGGTGGCGGTGAACCGCGTCTGGCAGACGCTGTTCGGCACGGGACTCGTCAAGACACAGGAGGACTTCGGCGTCGCGGGTGAAGCGCCGAGCCACCCAGCCCTCCTGGATCACCTGGCCGTGCGCTTCGTCCAGAGTGGCTGGGACACCAAGCAGCTGATCCGCAGCATCGTTCTGTCGAGCACCTACCGGCAGTCCTCGGACGCCACGACCGAGCGATTCCGCGCGGACCCCGAGAACCGCTTGCTCGCACGCGGTTCCCGCTTCCGGCTCGATGCCGAGGTGATCCGCGACCAGATCCTGGCGGTGACGGGCCTGCTCGACCGGACGATGTTCGGTCCGAGCATCAAGGTCCCGCAGCCGCCCAGGCTCTGGGAGGCGGTCGCCCTCCCGGACTCCTATCCACGCGTCCATGTGGCGGACCCCGGAGCGGCGCGGTACCGGCGCAGCGTCTACACGTTCTGGAAGCGGGGGCTGCCGCCGCCGCAGATGACGATCCTCGATGCTCCGAGCCGCGAGGCCTGCGTGGCACGACGCGAGCGCACCAACACGCCGCTGCAGGCCCTGCTGCTGCTGAACGAACCCGAGTACCTGGCCGCCGCACGACATCTCGCCGAGCGCAGCCTGGCCACGCCACTCGACGAGGGCGCGCGCATCGACCTGCTCTACGAGACCGTCACGGCCCACCTGCCGACCCCGGCTGCCCGCGCGGCGCTGCTCGCCGCGCTCGGCGACCTCCGCACCCACTACGCCGCACGCACCGACGCAGCGCGCGCCGTCTGCGACGATGCCGGACTCGACGCGGACACCGCGGCTTTGCGCGCCGCCTGGACGCTGACCGTCAGCACGCTTCTCAACCTCGACGCAACCCGCAGCCGGAGCTGATCCCGTGGCCCAGACGCAAGACCACAAGATGCTGTCCCACGACGCGATCCGCCGTGCGAACGCCGCCGTCGAGGACCGGCGCCGCTTCCTGTCGCAGAGCACGATGGGGCTCGGTGCGACGGCACTCGCCGCACTCGGCCAGCCCCTCCGCGCCGCCGGCATGGCTGACCCACGCGCGCCGCAGGGCCCGCATCACGCGCCCCGCGCGCGCCGCGTGATCTTCCTGTTCATGGCCGGCGCACCGAGTCAGGTCGACCTGTTCGACCACAAGCCCGGCATCTACGACCGCCTCGGTGAGCCGCTGCCTCCTTCGGTCAGCAAGGGACAGCGCGTCACCGCGATGACGCGCGGCCGCGAGCAGAAGGTGATGCCGTCGAAGTACCGCTTCACCCCGCACCCGAAGACCGGCGTCGACTGGTGCGAGCTGCTGCCGTTCCTGTCGAAGTGGGCCGGCGAGCACACCGCGGTCGTCAAGTCACTCAACACGCACGCGATCAACCACGACCCGGGCAAGACGTTCTTCTGCACAGGCTCGGAGATCCCGGGCAAGGCAAGCATGGGGTCGTGGCTCAGCTACGGCCTCGGGTCGATGAACCGCGACCTGCCGGACTTCATGGTGCTGACGAGCGCGTTCTGGACCGGCGGCACGCGCAACGTGCAGGGGCTCTACAGCCGCATGTGGGGCAGCGGCTACTTGCCGTCGAAGTTCCAGGGCACGGCCCTGCAGACCCACGGCGACCCGGTGCTGTTCCTGTCCAATCCGAGCGGCATCGATCCGACGGCCCGTCGCCGGATGCTGGACACGCTGCGCACGATCCACGCCGAGCAGCGCGGGATCGTCGGTGACCCGGAGATCGACACGACGCTCGCCCAGCAGGAGATGGCGTTCCGACTGCAGACCTCGGTGCCCGAGCTCGTCGACATCCAGGACGAGCCCAAGAGCGTCCTCGACCTCTACGGACCCGAGGTCCACAAGCCCGGCTCGTTCGCGCGGAACTGCCTGCTCGCGCGCCGGATGATCGAACGTGACGTCCGCTTCGTGCAGCTGTTCCACCGCGGCTGGGACCACCACTCGATCCTTCCCAAGCAGCTTCCCGGACAGTGCTACGACGTCGACCAGCCGTCCGCCGCACTGATCGTCGACCTCGCGCAGCGCGGCCTGCTCGACGACACGCTGATCGTCTTCGCCGGCGAGTTCGGCCGCACGATCTACGGACAGGGCAAGCTCGACCGCGAGGACTACGGCCGTGACCACCACCCGCGCTGCTTCTCCGGCTGGCTCGCCGGCGGCGGCATCCGCGGCGGCATCGAGTACGGGCGCACCGACGACTTCAGCTACAACGTCGTCGAGAACCCGGTCCACGTCCGCGACCTGCACGCGACGATGCTGCACCTGCTCGGCATCGACCACGAGCGGCTGACGTTCCCGTTCCAGGGACTCGAGCAGCGACTGACCGGCGTCGAGCCAGCGCGCGTCGTGGACGGCCTGATCGCCTGACGGGGTCGATCGCCGTTCACATCCCCCAACGCTTCCGCAGCTCGTCGTAGGTCGTCTCGGGAACGCCCGCATCACGCCTCCGCCGCACGTGACCCAAGGCGCGGAGGACATCCCGACGCGCGACGATGCCGACCAGGTGGGCGGACTCGTCGACGACGAGGAGACGGCGGTGGACGTTCTCCCGGAAGCGCTGGACGACGGCGAACAGGTCGGTGTCCGGCGCGATGGTGTCGAGCGTCCGGTGCATGCGGTCCGCGACGAGGCCGGCCGGTGCCTGGTCGAACGCCGAGGCCGCGAGGGCCTCGAGACAGTCGAGTTCGGAGACCACTCCGAGCACGCGCCCCGAGGCGTCGACGACCGGGGCACCCGAGAACCCGTGACGCAGGAGGTCGTGCGCGGCCTGGTCGAGCGTCATCTCCGGTCGAAGCACGAAGACCTTGCGCTGCATGAAGGACGCGGCGCGGTCGGGAGCGGGACGGTCACTCGGCATGGTGGTTCTCCTCGGATGGGCCACGGGAGGAAACGGGTGAGCCGCTCGCGCGTTTCGATCCGTGAAAGGAGCCCGAGCAGTTCTTCGTTGGACGCCCGGAGGTGCGACATGAAGACCGGAACCCCATCGGAACTATCGCTGCGCGCGCGGATCGCCCGGGCCGTCGAGGTCGGGCAGAACGTCCGTGGAGAAGTCTCGCGGAGCATCGTGGAAGCCGCCCACGCCGGACTCGAGGGCGCGCGAGGACTCGAAGGGTCCGTGTCGGCCATCGCGCGGGGCGCGATCGAAGGCGCGCGCGCGGCCGTGCGAGGTGGCCGCCAGCCCGATCTCGCGGCCGTCGTCGACGGAGTCGGAGACGGACTGGAGAAGGCCGCGCTGGCCGTCCGACTCACAGCCGAGGAGGCCACCCACGCTGGACTGCGGCAGGCGCACGACGATGCCGCACGGATGGCGCAGGCGTTCGAACACGCGGGGAGACGCTTCGTCATCGCGCTCGGGCGTGGCCTGGCGCAGGCTGGCGACGACGTCGCCACGCGCGCGACGGACGCGCGTGCCCACCTGATCCTGCTCCGGGAACGGCTCGCACCGGTCTTCGCGGACGTCGTCGGTGCACTGGCCCAACGCCCTGCGGCCGTCGCCGGGGCGGCCGTCGAGGCGGTGGAAGGCGCCCTGCGCGGCGCCGGACGCGAGGCCCGGTCTGCCGTCGGCTCTGCGTTCGTCGGATTGGGGAAGAAGATCTCGGGCCCGCACGGCGACGACTGATTGCGGAGCGTCGCAAATCGAGAGCCGGCCGGGGCCCCGTGGCGATGTACCCGGGGTGGATGGCTGGACCGAACCGCGCCCGGCATCGAAGAGACGGACAACTCTGACCCGCCCGGGAAGATCCGGCGACCTCGTTGCGTCCGACGTGGTCCGCTTGGAGACGCCCACGATGATCCCGAAGAGAACCGAGAAACTCCCCCTGACGCCGCCGGTCCTGACGCCGGTCTTCCGCTACGACGCGGGAGGCCGGGCCGCGCCATCCCGGGTCCAGCTGATCGGCATCGCCACGGCGGTTGTCGCGATCGCCGCGGTCTTCGTGCCGCGCCTCGTCGGCTGACCGCGACCCGACCCGTGGGAAAGACACCGCCGGCCTGCGGCGCGTGACCCTCGCGCCGCCCCAGGCGCCGCGCGACGATCCGCACCATGCGGATCCTCCCGTTCGCCCTCGGGCTCCTCGGTCTGTCCTGCGCTTCGCGCGCCCAGGGCACAGCCGCCGATTACGAGCGCGCCGACCAGCTCGCGACGAGGTTCCGGAACCTCGTGGTCGGGAACATGTCGTCACCCCACTGGCTCGGCCAGGGGGAGCGGTTCTGGTTCACGGTCGACCGCGGTTCGGAAGGCACCGACCACGTGCTGGTCGACACGGCGACCGGTGCGCGCCGTCCCCTGTTCGACGCCGAGGCCCTCGCCCGCGCGCTCGGCACAGCCACCGGCCGCGCGCTCGACGCGGGCCGGCTCCGTCTCGAACGCCTCGAGGTCGACGGGGAACTCGGGCTGCACTTCGCGCTCGGCGACCGGGGTTTCCGCTGGTCCGCCGACGGCAGCCTGACCCCGTCCGACCCACCCGCCGCGCCGGAGAGCGGCCGCGGTCGTCGCGGCTGGCGGCAGGACCGCGGTCTCCGCGACAACGTGCGCGAACGCCGCAACGCCCGATCACCGGACGGCAAGCTCGAGGCCTTCGTCCGCGACCACGACGTCTGGGTCCGTGACCCGGCGGGCGGAGAGCAGCGTCTCAGCACCGACGGGACCGCCGACGACGCCTACGACGACGACTTCCACTGGTCGCCCCTTTCGAACCGACTCGTCGTCTTCCGCACCCGCAAGGGAGAGACCCGGACGATCCACATGGTGGAATCGACCCCACGGGACCAGCTGCAGCCCAAGCTGCAGGACCTCGTCTATGCGAAGCCCGGCGACGTGCTGCCCGAGCGGCGCCCGCGCCTCTTCGATCCGGTCGGCGGGAGGGAGATCCCGGTCGAGGAGACCCTCTTCTCCAATCCGTGGAGCACGTCCGACCTTCGCTGGGACGAAGACGGCAGCCGGTTCACGTTCGTCTACAACCAGCGCGGTCATGAGGTGTTCCGGATCGTCGCGGTCGACGCCGAGACCGGCGCGGCGCGCGCGCTGATCGACGAGCAGCCGCAGACCTTCTTCGACTACAACCACAAGGCGTTCTTCTGGTGGCTCGACGAGGCGCCACAGCTGCTGTGGATGTCGGAGCGGAGTGGCTTCAACCACATCCATCTCCACGACGCCGCAACCGGCGCCGAGATCCGTGACCTGACGCCCGGGGAAGTCGTGGTCCGCGCGGTCGAGCACATCGACGAAGAGGGGGGCTTCCTGATCGCCCGGGTCATGGGTCACGACCCGGACCAGGACCCCTACCACCAGCACTTCGCACGCGTGCCGTTCGATGGTTCGGGCATCCAGCTGCTGACGGATGGAGACGGAACGCACACGGTCGCCTGGTCGCCCGACCGCACGCACTTCGTGGACACGTGGTCGCGCGTGGACCACCCGCCGGTGGTCGAACTGCGGCGGACCGCGGACGGGGCGCGCATCGACATCCTGGAGCGCGCCGACGCCACCGCGCTCGAGGCGGCGGGATGGCAGCGTCCCGAGCGCTTCGTCGCCAAGGGCCGCGACGGCGTGACCGACATCTGGGGCGTGATCTGGAAGCCGACCGACTTCGATGCCACCCGCCGCTATCCGGTGATCGAGAGCATCTACGCCGGCCCCCACGACCATCACGTTCCCAAGTCGTTCCAGACGTTCCGCGGCGAGATGGCGATGGCAGAGCTCGGTTTCGTCCTCGTCAAGATCGACGGCATGGGCACGAACTGGCGCTCGAAGGCGTTCCACGACGTGGCCTGGAAGAACCTCGGCGACGCCGGCTTCCCGGATCGGATCGCGTGGATGCGCGCGGCGGCCTTGGAACGACCGTGGATGGACCTGGATCGGGTCGGCATCTACGGGGGTTCGGCCGGCGGGCAGAACGCGCTGCGTGCGGTCCTCGCACACGGCGACTTCTACGACGCGGCCGCGGCCGACTGCGGCTGCCACGACAACCGCATGGACAAGGTCTGGTGGAACGAGCTGTGGATGGGATGGCCGATCGGCCCCCACTACGAAGAGCAGTCGAACGTCACCCAGGCCCACCGACTGACCGGTGACCTCCTGCTGACGGTCGGTGAGCTGGACCAGAACGTCGATCCAGCCTCGACGATGCAGGTCGTGGACGCGCTGATCCGCGCCGACAAGGACTTCGAGCTCATCGTCTTCCCCGGAGGCGGACACGGCGCAGGCGGGAGCGCCTACGGGCAGAGACGCAGGCGCGACTTCTTCGTGCGCAGCCTGCTCGGCGTCGAGCCCCGGGTGCGCTGATCCGTCCGCGCATCGCCTCGCAGAACCTCGTCCCAGGAGCCCTCACGACATGCCCCGCTCTGTGCACAACGCGCTCCAGGCAGCGTTCGCCCTCACGGTCCTCGCAGCCCATCCCGCAGCCCAGGAGCGGATCGATCCCGACGGCATCGCGGGCGGACTCGTCCTCGTCGGCGGCGGCGGCACGCCCGAGGCGGCACGCGCACGATTCGTGGCGTGGGCAGGTGGGGATGGGGCGCGGATCGTCGTCGTGCCGAGCGCGTCATCCCGTGCCGACGGCGACAGCAGCGGCTTCGGCGACTGGCTCGAGCCATGGCAGGCCTTCGGCGTCGAGGAACTCACGGCCGTGCATCCGAGTCCGGATGCCGTCCGCGAGGCGGATCGCGACGCGCTGCGGAAGGCCACGGGCGTGTGGTTCAGCGGCGGGAGCCAGAGCCGCATTGCAGAGCGGTTCGTGGGCACGGTGCTCGAAGACCTCGTGCTCGACGTCGTCCGCCGGGGCGGGGTGGTCGGGGGCACCAGCGCAGGAGCCGCGATCCAGTCACGCGTGATGATCGCCCAGGGACGGGAGGAGCCCGCGATCGCGCGGGGGCTCGACCTCCTCCCGGGTGCGATCGTCGACCAGCACTTCGTGGCCCGGAATCGCATCGGACGGCTCCAGAAGGCCGTGGCGCGCCACCCGGACCGCTTCGGTGTCGGGATCGACGAGGGCACGGCGATCCTGGTCCGCGGCCGGAGGATCGAGGTGGTCGGCGCATCGACCGCCACGCTCGTGCTCGCGGGCACGGAGCGACGCGAAGCGCGCGTCCAGGTCCTGCACGCGGGAGACATCGCCGACCTGACCGCGCTGCGCCGCGCCGCGCAGAACCGGGCGGGTGAAGACTTCCCGGGTCCCGTCGCAACCAAACCAGCCGTGGAGGCGGGCGCACTGATCCTCGTGGGCGGCGGCAGTCTGCCCCGCCCTGCGCTCGAGCAGTTCGTGGCGCTGGCCGGGGGCCCGCAGGCAAGGATCGTGCTGCTCCCGATCGCCGCGCCCGGTTCCGAGGCGTCGCTCGAAAGCCTCGCGGCGAGGTGCCGCGCCCTCGGCGCCGCGGAAGCGATCGTGCTCCCCGAGAGCCATCCGACCGACGTCGACCGCGACAGCTACCTCGACAAGATCGCGGGGGCGACCGGGGTCTGGTTCGGCGGTGGGCGCCAGTGGCGCTTCGTCGACGCGTTCGACGGCACGCGGGCCCTGCCCGCTCTCCGAGCCGTGCTGGCGCGCGGCGGGGTCATCGCCGGCTCGTCGGCCGGTGCGTCGATCCAGGGCGAGTACATGCCGCGCGGCGATCCGCTCGGCAACCAGACGGTGTCGGCCGAAGGCTATGAGCGGGGCCTCGGGTTCCTTCCCGGCGTGGCCGTCGACCAGCACCTCACGGAACGCAACCGGCTGCCCGACCTCGTCGCCCTGGTCCGCCGGGTCCCGGCCTTCGTCGGGCTCGGACTCGACGAGGGCACGGCACTGATCGTGCGCGGCCGCACGGGAACGGTGGTCGGCCGCGGCCGCGTCCATGTGGTGCGCGCGGCGGCATCACCCGAGCCGGAAGTGCGTGCCTACGAAGCCGGCACCTCGGTCGAGCTGTCCCCGACCGGCGGAGAATGAGGGCTGTGGCAGAAGAGGAGCCGGCACGGCATCCGCAGCTGACGGCACGCAGGGCCCAGGCGTGACCCTGCCGTCCGCCGGACGTCTCGGGTAGAATTCCCCGCTCCGGCGGAGGGGGCGGACGATCGATTCCAGATCCGTATCTTTCGCCCGCCGACGTCGCCAGCTCTCCGAAAGCGATCCCCCGTCTCGGAGTTGCTGGCCGGTAGGAATGCCCTACGAGCCCCAGCATGCAAGCCGCCGAGACCGCCCTGATCCTGATCGGGTTCCAGAACGACTACTTCCGGAACGACGGCGTCCTCCGCTCGGCGATCGAGGACGGGCGGAGCGTGGATGAGGTCCTGGAGAGGACCACGGCTCTGATGACCCGGCTGGGAGACAGCCCGGTCACGATGATCGCGACCCCGATCCTCTTCACGCCGACCTACGAGGAGCTGGTCGAGCCGACCGGCATCCTGAAGGTCGTCCGCGACAGCGGCGCGTTCCGCGAGGGCACGACGGGCGGACAGGCCGTCCACGAGTTCGCATCGTTCGGCGAGAGGCTCCTCGAAGTTCCCGGCAAACGGGGGCTCAACGCTTTCTCGAACACAGACCTCGACGAGGTCTTGAAGGAACGCGGCATCCGGAACGTCGCGATCGCCGGGGCCATCACGTCGATCTGCATCGACAGCACCGGGCGCGCCGCCATGGACCGCGGCTACCGCGTGACCATCCTGTCGGACTGCACCGTCGGCCGCACTGCGTTCGAGCAGGACTTCTACTGCCGCGAGATCCTGCCGCTCTACGCGGACGTGTGCGCGGCAGACGAGTGGGCGAGGCAACTGGAGCAGACGGCGTGACCGACCTCGATCCCCAACGAGATGCGACGGCGCACGACGAGAAGGCCGTCCATGCGTCGGTCCGCCTGATCGAGAGTCTGCGCCTCTCGGAGCGCCGGTTCGCCGAACTGGTGCGCACGCTGCCGGTGCCCGTCTTCCGGTCGGATTCCGACGGAAAGTGGACGTTCCTCAACCCCGCCTGGTCGGAACTGACCGCGCGGCCGGGACACGCATCCCTGGGGCGCCCGGTCGCCGACAGTTTCGTCCACGAAGACCGTCCTCTCGTCGCCGAGCTGCTGGGGCGGCTGCGCCGACGTGAAGACCCGGTCGTGCAGGCTGAAGTCCGCATCCTCACGGACATCGGCGAACCCCGCTGGGTCACCCTCAAGGCCTTGATCGACGAGGAGTCCGGCGGCGCTCTGGGCACGCTGAGCGACATCGACACGCACAAGCAGATCGAAGACGCGCTGACGCGCGCTCGCTCTGCGGCCGACCAGGCGAACCAGCTGAAGAGCTCGTTCCTGTCGTCGATGAGCCACGAGCTGCGGACGCCGCTCTCCGCCATCCTCGGCTTCTCCCAGCTCCTGGCCGGTGACCCGCACGGTCTGGACGAGAAGGGGCAGCGGTGGATCCACTCGATCTACGACGCCGGCAAGCAGCTGCTCGGTCTGATCGACGAGATCCTCGACCTGTCGCGGATCGAGTCCGGACGAATGGAGTTCCGGACCGAGGCCTTCCACCTGGGGCCCCTCCTGCGCGAGGTCGTGAAGTCCCTCGAGCCGACGCTGGCCGAACGTGGTCTGACGATCGCAACCGACCTGCCGGACCGCGAGCTCATCCTGTTCTGCGATCCGACGCGCGTGAAACAGGTCCTGCTCAACATCCTGGGCAACTCGATCAAGTACGGGACCCACGGCTCGTGCATCACCGTGCGCGCGCGCCCACGCCTGCGCGCGGCGCGATTCAGCATCCTGGATCCGGGCCCCGGTCGACCGACGGACAAGTCGGCGATCCTGGCGTCCGGAGCCCCGTCAGCGCACGAGCGCGCGCCGTCGAGCGGCAGCGGCATCGGACTGACGATCTCCAAGCAGGTCGTCGAGGCGATGGGTGGCGCCATCGGCTACGAAGCGCGGTCGGAAGGCACGAGCGAGTTCTGGGTCGAACTCCCGCTGCACGCTGCCGCACAGGAGATGCCCGCGCCCTCCCCGAAGATCGACCGGCCTGCCGCGCCAACGCCAGAACCCGCGCCGTTGGCTCCGGCCTCCCCTGCGGCCGGGACGGAGGGCGGTGCAGGCTGCACGATCCTCTACATCGAGGACAACCCGCAGAACATCGCGCTGATGGAGGCCGTGCTGAGCGTCCTCGCCAACGTCCAGCTGCTCTGCGCCGAGAACGGCCTGGAGGGTGTCGACCACGCTGCCGCCCAGCTGCCTGACCTGATCTTCCTCGACATCAACCTGCCCGACATGGACGGGTTCGAGGTCCTGCGACGGCTGCGCGCCGACGCCACGACGGCCTCGATCCCGATCATCGCGTTCACCGCGCGGGCCATGGCCGGCGATGCCGAACGCGCGCTGCGCTCTGGCTTCGATGCGTACGTGACCAAGCCGTTCACACTGCGCCAGGTCTCGGACGTCCTCGCGCGCTACGGCCCGACGGAGCCGCGCACGACGTTCACGTGAAGCAGCGGCCACAGCGGTGGCCCTTCGACAGCTTCGCAGGTGACCCGCGGCTCGGACCGGGACGGTGCGCGACGACCTTGCGCCGCACACTGTCACCGCCGCAGCTCGACCACCGCGAGTCCGGTCAGACTCGCGCGGCCGGTGGAGGGCGGCTCGTAGACGATCGCCTGGAGATAGAGGCGATCGGGAAGGGTCGCTGCGGTCTCGGCGTCCACGTCGATCGCGTGCTGCCAGACGCCGTCGGCACCGAATGCGCCGTCGATCGGGTCGATCGGCACGCGCTCGAACAGGAAAGGGGCGTCCTCGCGACCTTCCGGGCGGGCGGCGCGCGCACCCGCCAACCAGAACGGTCCGTGCCGCGTCGGCTCGGGCTCGTCCAACGCGGAGGGGCCGAGCCACGCATGGATCCTCCACGCAGCAGGACCCTGCGCCCGGAAGACGGCGCGCAGCCCTCCGCCGGGCCTGGATTCGACTTCGACGTCGAGCGGCGGAGCTGCGATGGGCACTTCGAGCGGGTAGGTCCGCGCGCCGAAGGCTCCCACGAGAGTCAGCGGATACGAACCGGGCGGCAGTCCCACAGGGATCGTGAGTTCGAGGGTCTCGGCGTCGCGCGCGCGGTGACCGGGCAGCCAGAACGGGCCTGCGAACACGCGCTCGACCACCCCCTCGGCCAACCCTGCACCGCGCAGCTGCAACTGCAGCGGCCCCACCTGCTGGATGTCATCCACGCGTGGGCCATCCCTTCGCTCTGCGTCGACGAGCCAGCCCTCGTTCTCGAAGACGTCCACCAGGGCCTCACCCAAGAGGCGATGGCCCAGGACCGACGGGTGGACCCAGTCGTAGAGGCAGGGCCAGGTGCTGGGGAACTCGGCGGGCGGCGCGGCCGCCGCGCGGTGGTCAGCGAACAGCGCTGGGCCGTCGACGACCGGGAGTCGGTGGCGGGCCGCGAGGTCGACGACCATCTTCCGGTACTCGAGCGCGACCGGGGTCCGGGCCTCGGTCTCCAAGTCGAGGGGAGGAACGACCACCACGACCCGACCGCCGTGGCTCGTGGCCATCCGCACGAGAGCCTCCATGTTGTCGACGAAGTCCGACGGCGGCACCCGCCGACCGTCGGGAGCCTCGCCGTTCCGGAACGCCGCCCACAGGGCCTCACGCTCCGCCTCGGTCGGCGCGCTGCCGACGCCGCGCAGCAGCCGCAGGAGCCGCCACTGCGTCGCCCGCTCCCGGTCACTCTCGCCGAAAGCCGGCACGTAGTCGTTCCAACCTCCGCAGTAGAGCACCGTGACGTCGGGCTCCCTCGCAACGATGTGCTCCTCGTAGACCGCGCGATCCTGCCACGTCGAGTAGCCCGGCACGCCGGCGATCAGGGTCTCGACGCGGCGGTTGGGCAACCGTTCGCGGAGTCGCGCCTCCAGCACCATCGCGTACGACTCCTCGTAGCGGACGTGGGCACCGAACGTGCAGGAGTCACCGACGCACGCGATCCGCAGCGTCTCGGGAGCCGGAGGACCCGCCTCCGGGAGCCAGCCCCGGAGCCCGGCTTCGTTGGCGTACGGGGGAGATGGCTGCAGCTTCCAGAACCGGCCCCGGTCCGGGGCGTAGCGATCGCCTTCGCTGAGGATCCCACCGAGGAAGCCGAACGTCGACGCCGTCGCCGGAAGGTCGACGACCCGCAGCGCGACCTCGGCCATCCCGGTCGCGGCGACGAGGCTGCACGCCGCCAGGACGAGCACGCGACGCAGGGACGACGGATTCGAGCCGGGGGTTGGCATGGGCGCGGCGCGAGGATCCATCACCTGCGATCCAGCGGCAACACCGAAGCCGCGCGGAGCAGCCCCGTCGCCACCTCGCGGGCTTCGTCATCGAGATGGCGGTAGGCGAGACGCCCGGTCCGCCCGGACAGCACACGCTCGAGCCGCAGCACGACGATGTCCCGGACCGCCGGGTGCAGCGCCGCGAAGGCCTCGGACTCGAACACGTAGCTGACCGGCCAGCGGAACAGCCGCGTCTCGAGATCGAAGTCCCGCAGCGAGCGCCCCGCGGCGTCCCGCTTCCCGGCGGCCACGAATGCCGCGGCGAATTCCGATGTCCCACGAACGGGGGAAGGCAGGGGCGGCTCGTCGCGGAAGAGGAAGCAGCGGAGGATCCGGTCGGCGAGGTCCTGGAGCCGACGTCGGGTCGACTCGCCGACATACTCCGCTGCACGGCCCAGCGCGTCATTGGTGCCCCGCTGGCGATCCAACAGGATGGCGGCCTCGTAGTTGGCCCAGGCGAGCAGGTTGTGGGCCCGCGTCTGGTGCTCGAGGACCATCAGCGCGACGACGTCACTGTGCGGGGTCGGGTAGCGCGCCGTCTCGAACCGCTCCGCGAGCGAAGCCAGGTTGGCCCCCCCATCGGGCACCGCGGGATCGAGCGCATCCGCAGGCCACGTCACGTTGCCGCGGTGACGCATCGAGCCGTGGTCACCGGTGACGTACCAGCCGCCCCATCGCTCTTCGTAGGCCGTGTCGTGGTGCACGACCTCGGCCCCGAGCCTCTGGATCGGCAGCCCTTCCGCGTCGACGAACAGGGATCGCACCAGGTGGCCGGGCCAGCCCTCGGTCCAGGCGAATGCGTGGCACCGCAGACACGCACCGTCGTCGCGGCGCACGATGGGGGCGTCTCCGCCCCGGTCCTCGACGGTGTAGAACACGGCTCCCTTCCGCGGGTCGACGGCCGAGACTTCGAGGATGTCCGAGCCCGGCACGTAGCCGACGTAGGCGTGATCCCCGAAGTAGATCGCGCGCGGGCTGCGAGGGCCGATCCGCTCGTTCTGGAAGCTGGTCTTCGAGAACACGAGGGTCTGCGAACTGACCGGCACGTCGAGCGCGTCGAGGAGCGCGGGCAGGAAGCCGTGCTCGGCGTGCCTCGCAGGACGCCGCTCACCGCGCGCCCACGCCTTCCCGAGCTCCTGCACGAGATCGGTGGCGTCATCCTCCTCGTAGGCGACGGGAGCTCCGAGGAACGCCTCGCGCTTCTGGGCGACGGCCGGAGCCGCGACGGCCAGGGTCAGGGCGAGGACTTGGACCAGCCGCATCGGCGCCACTGTAACGGACCCCACGCAGATGGGCGCGTCACGTCTCACGGCGCTACGCTCCGCGCGTGCTCCCCCACTGTCCCCTGTGCCGGCAGGACGGAGGTCGCGTGCTGTGGCGCGGTCCGCTGTGCCGGGTCGTGCTCGCCGACGAGCCCGGCTATTCCGGCTTCTGCCGCGTGCTCGGCGAACGACACGTCCGGGAAATGACCGCTCTCTCGAGCGGCGAGCAGCGCACGCTGTGGCGGATCGTCGACGCGACCGAGCACGCTCTTCGGGAGACGCTCGGCCCCGACAAGGTCAACGTCTTGAGCCTCGGCAACATGGTCCCCCACGTGCACATCCACGTGGTCGCGCGGTTCGGCGACGACCCCCACTTCCCGGGCCCGCCGTTCGGCGCGCCGCTGCGACCCGGGGTCAGGCGGCCGTGCGATCCCGACTCCATCGCCCGGGCACTGCGCGCCCGACTCGGTGACTGACCCTCACGCCGCCAACGCGGCGTCGAGGCTCGCCGCGAGACGTTCCCGGGTCTCGGCACGCACACCGGACGCGGCTTCGGCCACGACCGCGCCCAGGGCCTTCGCGAGCCCCGCGCGCAGGTCCTCGCCGAGGTCTGCGACGCGCGCCGAGGGCGGAGACAGCGACGCGCGGCACGCATGGCTCCGGTCGCGGACGGCACGTGCGTGCACCAGGGCACGGTCGAGGAGCACCCACGCGTAGCGCTGGTTGCGGACTGGACCCATCGTCAGGAACGTCCCGGTGCCGAGGAACGGCAGGAGCCGGCCCTTCCAGTCTGCGGCACCACCCGTCCGGATCTTGGCGAGGCCCTGCCCACCGAACCACGCAGCCGCGGCGCCGAGGCCCGCGCCCAGCGCCGTGGCCGCCCCGAGCGACATGCCCCCCACCCCAAGATCCGCGAGCACGCCGACAGCTGCTCCGCTGACGGCACCGACCTGGAGCAGCTGCGCACGCGACAGCCCGAACGCCTCCCACGTCGCCGCGGCGAACAGGTCGCCCGCCAACAGTTCCGCGTCGGGCTCTTCGCCGCGGAGCGGTGGATGCCCGTAGATGCGTTCGACCTCTTCACGGGCGCGTCGCTCGAGCCCGCGGTGCGCGTCGCGGAACGCGACCTCGAGCGCAGCACGCACGCGTGACTCGTCGTCACCTTCGGCCAGCGGACGGCGCTCGACGTGGCACAGTGCCGCCACCATCAGGTCGGCGACGGCCGCTGCCGCAAGGCGATTGCGACGCACGGACTCGGCCTCCATGGCACCCACCGCCGCATCGATCGCAGGGCTCCACTCGGGGCGGATCTCACGGAAACCCCGGAGCAGCGCGACCCGATCCCCGAAGCGTGCGCGGTGCGCGTCGAAGTCACGGACGATGTGGAAGAACTGGCGCAGCGTGGGACGCCACTCTTCCGCATGGTCCCGGTCGCGGACGCGGTTCAGCAGTGCCATGGCCGGCTGCCCGGTCCATCGCAGGATCTCCATCTCCGCCTCGTTGGCCGGCTCGAGGTGACTCGAAGCATCGACGACGTAGAGAATCCCGGCGCCCTCGAGGATCGGACGGAGCAGTTCGACCTCGTCGCGGAACGCGTCGGACGCTGCGTGCGCGTCGACGAATGCCCGGACCGCCGCCGGCCGCGCCGAGGCCGTCGTCGCCCGCTCGCGCAGCCAGCGCAGCACCTGCCGCGGTTGCTGGAAGCCCGGCGTGTCGACGAGCTGGAAGAGCGCCCGATCACCGCTGCGGAACACGTAGCTGCCGGCCCGGCGCGTCGTGCCCGGGTAGCTGTCGATCGGGATGCCGGTGTTCTCGGACAGGGCCGCGACCACCGAGGACTTGCCCTGGTTGACGTTGCCGACGACGACGAAGGTGGGCACGTCCATCAGCGCGGACCTCCCCCGGCGTCGACTTCGAGCGCATCCACCCACAGGTGGGGATCCCCGAGGCCCCCCAGCGCCCGATCCCACGCAAGACGTTCGTCGTCCCCGATCTGCCCCGCGCTCCCGTCGACGCGGATCTCGAGGAGTCCGACGACGATCGGCCTGCCGCCGCCGATCCGCTCCCGCGCACGGCGCACGAAGTCGAGGACGTCGGCCGTCGGCTGCTGACCGGCGGGCGCCACGACGACCACCCGTGTGGCGCCCGACAGACCGGCGAGAGCGCGGGTGTCGTCGTCCAGGTCCGCCCCGCCCGCGCGGAGCAGCGCCCGCACGTCGGCGGCGTAGCGCGCACGAAGCTGGTCGGCCACGCGATCCGCGGCACGCCCGAGACTGCCCCAGACCACGACCCATGTCGGCGCCCCGACAGCACGCGGCGACGCCGTAGGTGCACCCTCCCGGGCTGCCGGCGGAACTCCCACGACTTCGGTCGGCGCGGGCCCCGCCCAGCCGCTGCCCCGAGGGAGCATCGCATCGAACAGCCGCTGGAACCCGGCGTGATCGAGCGAGGCTGCGCTCTTCGCGCGGCTGGCACGGAAGCGGCCGATGCCCCACGCGGCGACCCGCGGGAGGAAGCCCCAGGTCACCGTTCCAGCGACGAGGAACCCCCACCAGCCCTGGGCGAGCTCGACGGCCCTGTCCTCGGACACGCCGCCCACGAAGGCCCCCGGCATCCGGGCCCACTGACTCGCTTCGACGACCTCCAGGCTCGGCACGGCCTCCGGCAGCCAGAGCCAGGGCGCGGCGACCGCGCGCACGATCATGTGCACCGTCGTCGGTTCCAGATCGAGCGTCGACGACCACGCGAAGACCAGGTCGGAGAACGCAATCCTGTGCAGCGTGACGACGAGGACGGCGACGTTGAATCCGATCCCGAATCGCTGCGCGAGCGCGAAGAGCTCGAAGCGCTCCACGTCGGCGTAGACCGACCGGCGCGTCTGGAGCCCACGCAGCACCGCGAGGACCTCCCGCACCTGGGGACCACCCCAACGATCGCCGCAGTGGGCGATCAGCCGGTGCACCGCGCCCGGCTCGGCACCCGCGCGCCCCGAGCGGAGCAGGAACGCGACGAGGAGCAGGAGCAGCACGATCTGTGCGCCGAACAGGAGCCCACCGAACTCCAGCACGTTGACGGGGACCGTCCCGTCGTAGGCCAGCAGCAGCCGCGCCACTCCGGCACCGAACAGGGCGCCGGCCAGCACCAGTCCGAGGCCGAGCACCCGGAACGTGAACGCCACCCGTCTGCCGGGCAGCGCGACGCCACCCTGGGCCCGCACGTCGCCGAGCCAGGACAGCGCAAGGTCTGCCCGACAGGAGCGCTCCCGATCCGCCGCCGCGCGCAGCGCCGCAGGCTCGAGCCCCCGGCGCGCCGCCACCTGGCGACCCACGGCGAGGTCCCGGTCTTCCCTGCCCGGGTCCGGTCCTTCACGGAGGAGCCACTCCAGGTCGACGAGATCGGCGAGTTTCACGGCAGGGACGGAAGCGGAGGATGGTAGCCCCACAGCGGAGCCCACGCACACGGTTGGCCCACCGCAGGCGGGCTTCACGGTGCGCGCACGCCATACTCCTGCGCATGACCGAAGAACTCCGCTGGGTCCAGATCCAGGGCGAGCAGGCCGACGGCATCGTCTGCGAGCAGGGCGCACACGTCACCGACTGGACACCTGCCGACGAGGGGCCGGTGCTCTTCCTCAGCGGGCAGAGCCACCTCGCTCCCGGCCTGCCGATCCGCGGCGGCATTCCGGTGATCTTCCCCTGGTTCGGAGATGCGCCGCTCCCGCTCGGGGATGAGGGGCTGCCGGCCCACGGCTTCGCGCGTCGGAAGGATTGGGAGGTCCTGTCCGTCGACGAGGGGCCGGAGGGCGTGCGGGTCACGCTCCGCCTGACCGACGACGAGGAGACCCGGGCGGCATGGCCCCACGCGTTCGAGCTCGTGCTCGAGGCAGCGTTCGGGCAGACGCTGGACGTCGCGTTGACGGTCCACAACCGGGACGACCGCCCGTTCCGCTGCGACACCGCGCTGCACACCTACCTCGCCGTCGGCGACGTCCGCGAGATCACCATCCACGGGCTCGAGGGTGCCCGCTACTTCGACAAGGTCACGGGCGCGGAGACGGAGCAGGAAGACGCACCCATCCGCGTCGAGGCGGAACTCGACCGCGTCTACCTCGGCAACGAGTCCCGGGTCGTGGTCGACGACCCGTCCTTCGGGCGCTCGATCACCGTCGACAAGTCCGGCTCCCGATCGACGATCGTCTGGAACCCGTGGGTCGACAAGGCCCGCCGACTCGACGATCTCGACGACGACGAGTGGCTCGGAATGGTCTGCGTGGAAACCGCCAACGTTCTCGGCGATGCCCTCGAGCTGGCTCCGGGCGCATCCCACACGATGACGCTCCGCCTGTCGGTCGGACCGGACCGCGGCTCGCAGTAGCCTGGGCGCATGCGTATCGCCCTTTCGCGCGTCCTTGCCTCTGCGGTGCTGGCCACCGCGTGCGCCGGTCCGAGACCGCCCGAAACCGCGTGGCCCCAGGCGGGCGGCCCGCACGGAACCTGGACGCTTCCCGAGGCCACGGCGCCGACGTCGTTCAGCGTGGATCGGGGCGATGCCATCGCGTGGAAGACCACGCTGCCGACCGCGGGCCAGAGTGGCATCTGCGTCGCGGGCGGGCGCCTGTACCTGACGTGCCTCGCGCCGTGGGAACCCGGGACACCCGTCACGCCGCGCCTGCCGCTCTCGACGGACGTGATCGGCCTCTGCGTCGACGCGGACACGGGTGTCATCCTCTGGCAGATCGACATCCCGGGGACGGTCGGGAGTCCGAACCTCTACGCGTATTCCGACTCATCGTCTCCGACTCCGTGCACCGACGGCGAGCGGATCTTCTTCGTCAACGCCAGCGGCGGCATCGCCTGCTGCACGCCGGAGGGCGAGGTGCTGTGGCGGCGCTCGTGGACGCCTTGGGGGAACCGCGAGGGCTACCCGTTCAACAAGCAGTTCGAGCCGTTCGTCGCGGGGCACTGCCTCGTCAATCTCGAGCCCCGGGACGACGGTGACCCCCGCGCGGCCAAGGGTTGGAACTTCCTGCGCGGCCTCGACGCCGCCACGGGCGCGACCCGCTGGATCGCCGACGATGCGACGACGACCTACAACACGCCGACCCTCGGGCGCACGGCCGGAGGAGAGCTCGCCATCGTCCATGGCCGCGGCGGATGGCACGGTGTCCCGGAAGAACCGGTCGGACTCAGCATGACGCGCGCGACCGGGACCGGAGCCGGCTCTACCGTCTGGCGCTACGTCGCGTCCACGGGCGCCGATGGCCAGCCGCTGACCGATCCTGGGACGCTGCACGCCCCGACCTGGCAAGCGCTCTACGTCCAGCACTGGGATGAGGACCGCGTGACGTGGTTCGTCCACAACCCGATCGAGAGCCATCTCCTCATCGACGCGCAAACAGGCCTCGAGATCGCGCGACAGCCCCTGGGCTCGCACGTCGACTGGTGGGACTTCGACCAGGCGGCCGGCACCTACACCGCGCGCCTCGGCGTCGATCTCCGGACGCAGCGCGACGACGCGCCGCGGATGGCGTTCGACCCGGACGAACACACACTGGTCGTCCACCCCGCGTGGCACTGCAACGTGGTCACCCACGGCTACCACTGGTTCCTCTGCAGCACCGCCCACGGGCGGAACGCCGCGCCGAACCCCACCCGCCCCGGCACGCGCGGCCTGGCGGGGCCGGCCCACTGCGTCGGTCGCGTGCACCTGGAAACGGGCCGCGTCGAGTACCTCGAACTTCCGGTCGAGGTGCGCCACGCCCCGCAGGATCGGACCGCGTGGACCTACGGAACGGCCCAACGCACGTCGACACACGACGCGCGCGGCATCGACGCCGCCGCCGAGGACCGCTCGCGGACCGACGGCTGGCAGATCCCGGCGTTCTGGGCCAGCCCGATCGCGGTCGGGGACGCCGTCTACTTCACGACCACCCAGGGCCTCGTCTACGTCCTCGATGCGACGGCCTCCCGTCTCGATCCTTCCGCCTTGCTGTCCGTGTCCGATCTCGGAGCGCAGGGTGAGACGTGGGCGATGGGCAACCTCGCGACCGACGGTCGCGGGTCCCTCTTCGCCCGCACCGCCAAGGAACTGATCCGTATCCGCCAACCGAACGGAGACCGATGAACCCTGCCTTCCTGCGCCGCGCGCGCACGCTCCTTCCCCTGTTCCTGCTTGCCGCCTGCCAGAGCGGCCCCACCGTGGATTCCGCCGCTGCACACCCCGACCATCCCCTCCTCGCACCCTGGACCGGACCCTACGGCGGCGTGCCTGCGTTCGACCGGATGGACCTGGCGGCGCTACGGCCAGCGATCGAAGCAGGGATGGCTGAACACCTCGCCGAGATCGAGGCCATCGCCAACAGCGACAGCGCCCCGACGTTCGAGAACACGATCGTTGCGATGGAACGCGCCGGCGAGTCGCTCGACCGCGTGATGACCTACTACGGCATCTGGAGTTCGAATCTTTCCTCTCCGGAGTTCCGCGCGATCCAGGGCGAGATGGCGCCCGCGCTCGCCGCGCATCGTTCGAAGATCACGCAGAACGCCGCGCTGTTCGCGCGCATCCGCGCGGTGAAGGAATCCCCGTCGGTCGCTGACCTTCCCCAAGACGCCCAGCGACTCGTCGACCTCGTCTACAAGAGCTTCGCCAAGAACGGGGCGACCCTCGAGGGAGACGCCAAGACCCGCTACGCGGCGATCCAAGCCCGGCTGGCCGAGCTCTACACGAAGTTCTCGAACAACGTCCTCGCTGACGAGGAGGGCTACGTGATGTTCCTCGACGAGGGCCAGCTCGGCGGGCTGCCCGGCGACTTCGTCGCTGCGGCCGCGCGTGCTGCAGCCAGTCGCGGGGAAGCAGGCCGCTACGCGATCACCAACACGCGTTCGTCGATGGACCCGTTCCTGACGTTCTCCACCGAGCGCGCGCTCCGCGAGAAGGTCTGGCGGACCGACTACTCGCGCGCCGGAAACGGCGACGAGCGCGACAACTACGCGGTGATCGCCGAGATCCTGCGCCTGCGTCACGAGCGCGTCGCCCTGCTCGGTTTCGACAACTACGCGGCCTGGCAGCTCCAGGACCGGATGGCCCAGGAGCCCGCGCGCGTCCGCGCACTCCTCGAGTCGGTCTGGCAGGCGTCCACGGCCCGCGTCGCCGAAGAGGTCGCCGACATGCAGCAACTCGCCGACAGCGAGGGGGCCGCGATCACGATCGAGCCTTGGGACTACCGCTTCTACGCCGAGAAGGTCCGCCGCGCCCGCTACGCGCTCGACTCGGGGGAAGTGAAGCAGTACCTGCAGCTCGACAAGCTCCGCGACGCGATGTTCTACGTCGCGGGTGAGGTGTTCGGCTTCCGCTTCACGCCGGTGCCGGCGGGCAGTGTTCCCACGTTCCACCCCGACGTCGAAGTCTTCGAGGTGACGCGGCGGGACGGCGGCGCACACGTCGGGCTCTTCTATCTCGACCCGTTCGCCCGCCCAGGCAAGCGGTCCGGCGCCTGGGCCACGACCTACCGGAGCCACACGAGCTTCGACGGTGAAGAGACGGTGCTCGCCGCCAACAACTCGAACTTCGTCGCCGGCAGTCCGGGCGAGCCGACGCTCGTCTCATGGGACGACGCGACGACCCTCTTCCACGAGTTCGGCCACGGTCTGCACTACCTGACGTCCGGCTGCGCCTACCCGTCCCTGAACGGGGGCGTGCGCGACTTCATCGAGTTCCAGTCCCAGCTGCTCGAACGCTGGCTGCTGTCGGACCGCGTGATCGAGAAGTTCCTCGTCCACCACGAGACCGGGCAGCCGATCCCTGCCGAGCTGGTCGCCAAGATCCGCAAGGCGTCGACGTTCAACCAGGGATTCGCGACGACCGAATACCTGGCGTGCGCGTTGATGGACCTGGCGTTCCACACGGCGGACCCGACGAGCCTCGATCCGAAGGCCTTCGAGGCTGCGGAGCTCGGCCGCCTCGGGATGCCGACCGAACTCGTGATGCGGCACCGGACGCCGCACTTCGCGCACGTCTTCTCCGGCGAGGGCTACGCGACCGGCTACTACGGCTACATGTGGGCCGACGTGCTGACGGCGGACGCCGCCGAGGCCTTCGCCGAGGCCGAGGGTGGCTTCTTCGATGCCGAGGTCGCCGAGCGTCTCGTGACGAACCTGTTCGCTCCCGGCAACTCGATCGACCCGACGGTCGCCTATCGCTCGTTCCGCGGTCGCGACGCGCGGATCGACGCGCTGATGCGGGACCGTGGCTTCGCCGCCGGTCCCGGCGGCGGCGGCGACTGACGGGATCGGTCCCCGCCGGCCATCCGGGACGCAGATTGATCCGCCCGCCCCGATCGTTTTGTGCGCGGCCCTCGCTAGGCTCTGGCGATGCTCGACACCAAGCGCAAGGGCCTCTTCGGCAAGGTCGTCTACCACCTGACGGGGCGCATCGACAGCCAGACCGCCGAGCCCCTCTACGTGCAGATCGTGGAGGCCGAGGGCTCCGGGCTGAAGTCCCTGACGCTCAACCTGGCAGGCGTCGACTTCGTCAGCAGTGCGGGGCTCCGCACGGTCATCAAGCTGACCCGATTCTGCAACGCGCAGGGCGCATCGTTCGCCGTGTCTTCGATGCAGCCCGGCGTCGCCAAGATCTTCGACATCGCCAAGGCGCTGCCGGAGACGGCTGTGTTCGTCGATGACGCGGAGGCCGACGCCTACTTCGAGACGATGGCCAAGCGGGCCAACCGCGGCACGAACGACGACGATTGAGCGGGCCGCTCGGCGACCGCGAAGCGGCCGCCGGCAAGCACGTCAGAACCGCGCCTGGAGCAGCGAGAAGTCGTCCTCGAACGCGTCGCTCCCCTGGATGCCGCACATGGCCGCGTGGATCTCGCGCGGCCCGCCACCCTCGCTGACCACCTTGGTCAACACGTCGGCGAACTCGTCGAAGTCCATCCGGTTCTTCTCGTCGACCAGGACTTCGTAGACGCCATCGCTGAACACGTGGAGCAGGGCTCCGGGCGGCACCGCGTCCTCCGCCTCCCGGTAGGCGAGGTCCTCGATCATCCCGATCAGCGGACCACCGCAGCGCAGGTCCGCGCGCGTGCCGTCGGGGTTCACGAGCACCGCCGCGTGGTGACCGCCGCTCGCGTGCCGCACGCTCCGGGACCGCGCGTCGTAGACGCCGTACCAGATCGTGAAGTACTTGTTGTCCTGCTGCTCCATCGGGAACGCCCGGTTCAGCCCCGCGAGGACGGCACCCGGCGAACCGAAGTCCGTGTCGGGCAGCGAATGCGCGCGGATCACGTTCATCGCGGACGTCGCAAGCAGCGCGGAGCCGACACCGTGGCCGCAGACGTCGAGCAGGTAGATCGCGAGGCGGTCGCCGTCGAGCCAGTGGTAGCCGAACGCATCCCCGCCGAGTGACGTCGACGGGACGTAGGTCCAGTCCACGCCGACGCGCGGATCGGTCATCGGTGCGGGAAGCAGGGACTCCACGTAGGCCGCCGCCTCCCCGAGCTCCGCCGCCAGCGCCTCCTGGCTCTTGACCAGCGCGTCGTAGGTGCGGCGTTCCTGGTCGCGCAGGTGCTTCTTCTCCAGCGAAGCCGCCACACGGGAGCGGAGCAGCGTCGGGTTGAAGGGCTTCGGCAGGTAGTCCTCGGCACCGGCATCGATGCAGCGCACGACGCTCGCGAGCTTGTCGAGGGCCGAGACCATGATGACCGGCACGTGGCGCAGCTGCTCGTCGGACTTCATCCGCGTCAACACGCCGTAGCCATCGAGGCCCGGCATCATGATGTCGAGCAGCACGAGGTCGAACGACTCGGCCTCGAGCTGTCGGAGTGCGTCGAGCCCGTCGACGGCGGCGCCGACGACGTAGCCGTCCTTCTCGAGGCGACGCTGCAGGAGCTCCCGATTCGACTCCTTGTCGTCGACGACGAGCAGACGCGCGCCCGCGAACCGGGAGGGGCCCTTCGCCTCCTCCTCGACCACCGTCGGCAGCTCGCTCTCCGCGAGCCCTGCCGACTGGAACGCCTCCGAAGCCGCGCCTCCCGGGAGGAGCCGCGTGTTCACCGCCTCCAGCTGGGTGCGCGCAGCGGCGAGGATGCGCTGGACGTCCCCGGCGTCGACCGCAGCACCGTCTTCCAGGTCCTCGAGCAGCATCTCGGCATAGCCGATGATCTGGTTGAGAGGGGTCCGCAGGTCGTGGCGGAGTTTGGCCAGGGGATCGGGTGCTTCGTCCGTCATCACATCACCGGTGGGATCAGCCCTTCTCCGGGACCGGAACGCCGAGGCGCGCCAGTTGGGCCGCGATCTTCTCGGTCAGTCGCGCGAACTCGACCGGCTTGGTGTCGTAGTCGTCACAACCGGCTGCCAGACACTTCTCGCGATCGCCCGACATCGCGTGGGCCGTGAGCCCGATGATCCCGACCTTCGGTCCGAGGTCCGTGGCCTTGATCTGCCGCGTCGCCTCCCAGCCATCGATGACCGGGAGGTCCATGTCCATCAGGATCACGGCCGGCGATTCCGTCGAGGCTTTCGCGACGCCTTCGCCGCCATCCACGGCGATGACGACTTCGTAGCCGCGGCGCACGAGCCGGCGGGACAGCATGTCCCGGTTCATCTCGTTGTCTTCGACGAGGAGGATCTTGGCCATCAGGGAGCTCTTCGACTGGGTGGATGTCCGGGAGGAGATCGGCGACCACGCTACTCGGAGCTGCCGTCCCCGCTCCCGATCATCGCGCGGATTCGCGCGACCAACTCGTCCTGGCGGAACGCCCCCTTGCGGAGCACGTCCTCGACCTTGCCGTGGAGCCGCTCGAAGTCCTCGGGCGTCAGCGACTTCGCGGTGACCACCAGCACCGGGATCTCGGCGCCGCGGTCGCTCTGCCGCAGCCGTTCGACGAAGTCGAAGCCGTCGACCCGCGGCATCATCAGGTCCAGCAGGATGAGCTGCGGCCGCTCCTCGGCGATCATGGCCAGCGCCTCCAGACCATCGACCGCCTCCCGCACCGGAAGACCGGTGCGCTGGACGACGCGGACGAGCATCTCGCGACTCGCCGGATCGTCCTCGACGACGAGGATCGGCTGCTCACCCCGCGGCGCATGCCGCGCGATCATCCCCTCGAGTCGGTCCCAATCGACCGGCTTGCGCATGTAGTCGGCCGCGCCCATCGCGAACCCGAGTTCCCGGTTCTCCAGCATCGTCGACAGGATCACGGGAATCGCGGCCAGCTCCGGATCGCCCTTCAGCTCGGCGAGCACGGACCAACCGTCCCGCCCGGGCATCATCACGTCGAGCAGGATGACGTGCGGATGCCATGCACGGGTCAGCTCGATGCCGGCGTCGCCGCTGGCCGCGCCGCGCACCTCGAAGCCCTCTCGGATCAGGTTGCGCGCGACGAGTTCCCGAGCGTGGGGGTCGTCGTCGATGACCAGCACCCGCGCGAGCCCGGCGACCGCGGCCTGGCCGTTCGATGCGGCGCCGTCCGCCGCAAGACCGCTCGCCTCTTCTGCGTCGGGGCCTTCGTCCGTAGGGGACGGAACCACCACGCGAGGGAGGTCGACCGTGAACGCACTGCCCTTGCCCACCTCGCTCTCGACGGTGATGTCCCCGCCCATCATCCGGCAGAACGTCCGGCTGATCGCGAGTCCGAGACCCGTGCCTCCATACTTGCGGGTCGTCGACGAGTCGGCCTGGACGAAGGCCTCGAAGAGCTTCGCCATCTGGTCAGGCGTCATCCCGATGCCGCTGTCCTCGACGACGAAGCCAACGCGGTCCTCCTGCGCGCGAACGACGAGTCGGACCACCCCGCTGTCGGTGAACTTGGTCGCGTTGCTCAGCAGGTTGAGCAGCGCTTGCCGTGTCTTGACGACGTCCGCATGCATCCGACCGGCCGCTTCGGCGCCGACCACTTCGAGCTGGTTGCCGTTCTTCTGGACCAGCGGCTGGATCGTCGCAACGACGTCGGCCACCAGTTCGGCGACTTCGAAGTCCTCGACGTGGATCGACATCCGGCCGGCCTCGATCTTCGACAGGTCGAGGACGTCGTTGATCAGCGAAAGGAGGTGCTTGCCGGCCGAGTGGATCTTCTGGAGGTCGGCCCGGGTCTCGTCGGGCTCCATCTCCTCGACTTCCTCGATCAGCATCTCGCTGTAGCCGATGATCGCGTTCATCGGCGTGCGAAGCTCGTGGCTCATGTTGGCGAGGAACGCACTCTTCGTGCGGCTCGCCTGCTCGGCGGCGACCTTGGCCTCCTCGGCGCGGCTGCGGGCCTCCTCGGCTTCGGCGCGACTCGCACGGGCCAGACCCAGTGCGTCCGTCAGCCGTCCCGCAAGACGCCAAGAGACGGCCAGCACGAGGACCAGGATCAGGACCAGGATGCCGAGCGACTCGCGCACGATCTGGAACGTCTCGGCCGAAAGGTCGGGGAGATAGGTGCTCGAGACGATCGTGAAGTTCCAGCCGGCCACGTCCGAGCGCACGACCCGGTGCCCGTCGATCAAGAGCGGCGCTGCCTCGGGAGCCGCGAAGGGAGGCATCTCGACCATCTGGGCCGGGAGCTGTGCCGCCACCCCGGGATCGAGGTGCTCCGATGCGTAGAGCAGCTGACCCGACGCGCCGAGCAGGGCGACGAAGCCGCTCTCGAGGATCCGTGTGTCACGCAGCGACCGTGCGATCTGGTCGAGCGTCTCGATCGGGTAGCCGGCGTAGTAGGCGCCCACGGTGGTCCCGCCCTCACCCACGATCGGTGCGTAGTGGGTCGAGTAGGAACGCCCGAGGATGTCGACGACACCCGTGAATGCCCTCCCTTCGCGGAGTTCGGCGATCGCCGGGCCCGCGCGGTCGAGGATCGTCGCCACGGCCCGCGTTCCATCGGCGTTCCGGACGTTGGTGCTGGCCCGGACGAAGTCGTCCCCGTCACGCACGAAGAGCGTGGCCGTGCCCTCCATCAGCGCGACGACGTCGTCGACGAGCGAGAAGTCCTCGTGCACGGCGACCGCCCCGAACAGCAGGGACGGAGCGCTCCGACGCAGGCCTGCCCCTCCGACCAACTCGACGCGGGGCCCGAGGCGCGGGGCGCCGAGCGCCAGCGCTTCGGCGCGGAGCACCGCCACCGAGGCCGTCGTCAGCCGTCGGTAGACCACGTCCGCCGCCTGGAGTTGGCCCTGGACCGCGGCGATGGTCCGGCCTGCCTCCTGCCGCGCCCGCTCTTCGAGGTCGGCCCGCACGCGCACGAAGCCGACGGCCGCCGCAGCGGCGACCAGGACGACGATCGCGCCGAACCAGGCGAGCACACGGCGCCGAACGGCGGCCGCCTCGCCGGCAGGGGCACCCTGCGCTGCTGTGGGGTCCATGGTGGGAATCCTCCGGCGGCGGGAATCGCCTCCTGACCCGAACGCGCGTCGGGGCCTGGGCCGATCGTGTTCGCTCCGGTAGCTCTCCGCAAGGCACTGGGAATGCGGGCCCCCGCGGAGAGCCCAAGATCAAGATCTGAACAAGCCATGGGAAGGCCCGGCCGGCTGCGGTCGGCGTCGCTATCGTCCGCCGGCCATGGCGACGGATCGTGCCCCCAGCTTCTCGATCCAGACACTCGGTGGAGCGGGCACGCCCACGGTCGTCGTCGCGGTCACGGGTCGCCTCGACGCCTCTTCCCGGATTCTGGCAGCCGTGAAGTGGACGCGCCCCCACGGCGGCGGTGTCACCCCGTCCGGCGCAAACCCGGCGATCCCGCAGCTGATCCAGATTGCGGGGCTGGAGCCGCTTCTCGAACTGGTGACATCCTCCGTCGGGGTCGACGGCATCCCCGGGGCCTGACCGGGATCTCCGATGTCGGACAACGAGCCGATCCCGCTCTTCCTCGCGGGGCTGGTGTTCTTCTTCCTCGGCCTCGACGCGATCAAGACCGGGCTCCGCGGGCTCGCCAGCCGGTCGGTCCGCGACCGGGCGCGGGCCGTCGTCGCCAGCCCGCTCCGCGCAGCGGTCGTCGGCATGGGCTTCGGGGCGGTGAGCCAGAGCGCGACCGCGGTCTCGATGGTCCTGTCCGGCCTGATCTCGGCCGGCATGGTGCCGATGCGGCGCGCGCTCTCGATCGTCGCCTGGGCCAACCCGGGAACGGCGGCCATCACGTTCCTCGCCGCCATCAACCTCCAGGCGGCCACGCTCTGGCTGATCGGCCTCGTCGGGTTGCTGATGCGGCAGAAGCGGCTCCTGCAGGCGCGCGCGCTCCTCGGCGCGCTGCTCGGCATCGGGCTGATGCTGTTCGGACTGCTCCAGCTGAAGCGGGCCGCAGCGCCGCTTCCCCAGGCCGAGTGGTTCGGAGCCGTCACTTCGATCCTCAACGCGTCGCTGCTCGTCGCCTTCGGGATCGGGGCCGTGCTCCGCGTCGGGATCCAGAGTTCGAGCGGAATCGCGGTCATCCTCATCGCGCTGTGCAGCCGCGACGTGCTGGCCGTCGACCGCGCGCTGATGGTCGTGCACGGCACGTCGCTCGGCATCGGGATCTCGGTCCTGCTGATGGGAGGCGGATTCCGGGGCGAGGCGCTGCGGATCGCCTACTTCCAGGCGATCGTCAACGCGCTGTCGGGCGCATTCCTCGCCGTCTGGCTGCTGGCGGCTTCGCTGACCGGGCTGCCGTCGCTGCTGGATCTCTGCACCACCCTCCGCCTGAACACCGAGACGTCGCTCGCCTTGGGCTTCCTCGTCCAGATGCTGCTCTGCCCGCTGTCTGGATACCTGCTCCGGAACCGGATCGAGACGCTGCTCGTCCGGCTCGCGCCGGAGTCGGTCGAGCACGCGCTGGCCCGACCGCGCTACCTGACGGAGTCCGACGTCGAAGAGCCGGAGATCGCGATCGAACTCGTCACCAAGGAGCAGCTGCGGATGCTCGAGGCGATGCCGCCGCTGCTCGATGCGGCGCGTTCTGACCAGGGCGCCTCGTCGGGTCTGGACAGCGACGCACTGCTGCCGAGCCTCCGCGACCTGCACACGGAGATCGGCGACTTCCTTGCCGAGGTGCTCGAGCGAGCCAATGCGGCCGAGACGACACGGGGGTTCCTGATGGCCAGCGAACGGCAGCAGGCGCTCGGCGAGCTCGCGTCGAACCTCGACTCCCTGGCGCGTACGGTCGTGTCGATCCACGCCGATTCGCCCGCCAGGAGGCTCGGAGGCATCCTGGTCGAGAGCGCCGACGTGATGCTGCATACCGCGATCGACGCATGCCGGGACGACGATCCGCTCGACCGGGACATGCTCGTGCACGTCACCGCCGACCGCGGGGACCAGATGGAGTCCATCCGCGCGCAGGCCGCAGATGCAGACTCCGGCTCCCCGCGGGAGCAGGCGCAGATCCTGTATGCGGCGAGTCTCTTCGAGCGCACGGCCTACCTGATCCGGCGTGCGGCCGCCGCGGCCGAGCCACTCGGCGCGACCGACTCTTGAGTTCCTCGAGAGCGAGGTCGAGGATCCTCGCCCGACCGGTGGCTTCCCGCCAGCGGACCGGACCGCTCCATGCTCGCCCTCGTTTCCGCTCTCCCGCTGGTGCTCGCGGTGCCTCAGGGCCCCGCCACCACTTCCTCTCCCGACCTCGACGCACGCGCCCGCGCGATCCACGAGCGGGTGCTCACCCTCGACACGCACAAGGACATCAGCCCGCTGCTGGCGCGCGAGGCCCCCTCTGACCCCGAGACGCGGGAGCGTTTCCGGAAGGCCTACGACCCGAGCGTCGACGGGGACCAGCAGGTCGACTTCCCGAAGATGCGACGCGGTGGCCTCGACTGCGCGTTCTTCATCGTCTACGTCGGTCAGCGGGCGAACGACGCGGCCGGCTTTGCGCGCGCCCGCGCCGAGGCCTTCGACAAGTTCGACGCCATCGACCGGATGTGCGCGCGGTTCCCGGACGACATCGGTCTCGCGCGGACGCCCGCGGACGTCCGCCGCCTGGACGCCGAGGGCAAGCTCATCGCCGCGATCGGCATCGAGAACGGCTACGCGATGGGTGAAGACCTGTCGCTGGTCGAGGAGTTCTGGCGGCGTGGTGCGCGCTACATGAGCATCACGCACAACAAGCACAGCCAGCTCGGCGACTCGAACACGCCCGAGCAGCCGATCCACGGCGGGCTGTCCGAGCTGGGCCGCAAGGCCATCGCCGAGATGAACCGCGTCGGCATCATGGTCGACGTCAGCCACGCGGCGAAGACGACGATGATGCAGGCGCTCGAAGCCAGCACCGCCCCGGTCATCGCGTCCCACTCGGGCTGCCGCGCGCTCTGTGACCACACGCGGAACCTCGATGACGAGCAGTTGGCCGCCCTCGCCGAGGCAGGCGGCGTGATCCAGATCGTCGCGTTCGACTCCTACATCAAGGACCCCGCCCCGCGCGACGCCGCCCTCCAGGCGCTTCGCGACGAGCTCGGCCTGCCCGCCGAACGGGAGTGGCCGCAGCTCCTGGCCGGTGGCGGTGACACGGCTGAGGAAGCCGAGGCGAAGATCACCCGATACCGACGGCGCACCGCCGAACTGCCGGCAGAGCTGGGCCCGGCATCGGTGCAGGACCTCGCCGACCACGTCGACCATGCGGTGCGCATCTGCGGCATCGACCACGTCGCGCTGTCGTCGGACTTCGACGGCGGTGGCGGCATCGAGGGCTGGCGCAACGCGGCCGAGACGTTCCAGGTCACGCTCGAGCTGGTCCGTCGCGGCTACTCCGAGGAGGACATCGCGAAGATCTGGTCCGGCAACACGCTCCGGCTCTGGGACCAGGTGGAGGCGCACGCCTCACGCCGATGAACCCGATCCTGATCGGCATCCTCGCCTACGTCTCGATCCAGATCGCGATCGGCGTCGTCGTCTCCCGGCGCATCGAGACCGAAGACGACTACCTCGTGGCGGGTCGCCGCCTGGGTCCGACGCTCGCCACCGTCTCGATCTTCGCGACGTGGTTCGGTGCTGAGACCTGCGTCGGCGCCACCGGCTCGCTCTACGCGGACGGGCTCGGGGCCCACTCCGTGGAGCCGTTCGCCTACGGCATCTGCCTCGTCGCCATGGGGCTCGTCTTCGCGCGGCCGATGTGGCGCGCGGGCGTGACGACGCTCGCCGACCTGTTCCGCACGCGCTTCGGGCCGTCGGTCGAGACCACTGCCGCCGTCGTCCTCATTCCGACGTCGCTGTTCTGGGCTGCAGCGCAGGTGCGGGCCTTCGGGCAGGTGCTGGCCACGTCGGCCGGGGTCGAGGTCGCGACCGGCGTCGCGATCGCGGCCGCGATCGCCATCGTCTACACGATGTGCGGCGGCCTGTTGGCGGACGTCTTCACCGACCTGATCCAGGGCGTGGCGCTGGTCCTCGGCCTCGTCGTCGTCACCGTCGCCGTGGTGGCCTCGGTCGGCGGACCGGCGACCGCACTCGAGCTCCTCGCCACGGCCCCGCCCGAGCGGCCGGCAGCGGAGCCGCTCCCCCTCCTCGATGTTCTCGAGGCCTGGGCACTGCCGATCCTCGGGTCGATCACCGCCCAGGAAGTCATCTCCCGCTCGCTGGCCTCACGGTCTGCCCAGGTCGCCCGCGGCGCCGCGATCACCGGCGGCCTCGCCTACCTCCTGGTCGGGCTGATGCCCGTCTCGATCGGGCTCCTCGCTGCACACACCACGCCGAATCTGGAGGACGCGGACCAGGTCCTCGCGACCGTCGCCGCCGCACACCTGCCCACGTTCGGCTACGTGTTGTTCGCGGGCGCGCTGATCTCCGCGATCCTGTCCACGGTCGACAGCGCGCTCTTGGCCGCGTCTTCGATCCTGTCCCGCAACGTCCTCCTCGCGGGTCGCACCGGGGTCCCGCAGGCGACCCGGATCCGCACCGCGCGCCTTGCCGTGCTCGGCTTCGGTGTCGTGGCCTGGCTGCTCGCCCACGACGCCGAACGGGTCTTCGACCTGATCGAGAACGCGTCCGGCTTCGGGAGCGCAGGCATCCTGGTCGTCACCTGTTTCGGTCTGTTCACGCGGATCGGCGGAACGCGAGCCGCGATCCTGTCCCTCGTCTTCGGTGCGGTGACGTGGATGGTCGGCGCCTACGTCGCGACCGACTTCCCCCATCCGTTCCTGGCGTCGCTGGCTGCAGCCCTCGTGGGCTACGGCATCGGCTGCGCACGCCCGGCCCGCGGCTGACGGATCAGCTGTCCGACGCGGCGAGACGGCCGTTGCCGGTCACGATGCCGCGCTTGCTCTGCGAGCGCACGTAGGACTCCATGGCGTCGCCCTGCTGCTCCATGCTCGCGACCATCGCGAACTGGACGCGGGCACGGTCGAGGTTGTGGCCCTCGCGGCCCACCTTGAAGTAGACGTCGCCGTTCAGGTGGTCCGCGAGGAAGCGCAGGCCGATCGTGTAGGTCACGAGCCGCGCCGCGAACGGCATCAGCCGGATCTCGTCGTCGGACAGGAACGACGAGGCGCTCGCGAGGTAGCCGTCGACGAGCGCCTTGTAGAGCTCGAAGTCGGTGCCGACCTGGTGGAGGTCGGTCTCGTCTTCCTTGCTCTTGGCCGCGGTGAACCGGACGAGATCCCCGAAGTCGTAGAGCGAGTAGCCCGGCATGCACGTGTCGAGGTCGACCACGCAGATCGCATGGCCAGCCTGATCGCAGAACAGGACGTTGTTCAGCTTGGTGTCACCGTGGACGACGCGCCGCGGGAAGCGCCCGATCCGCATCGCCGCCTCGATGACATCGACCATGTCGCGGCGCGCTGCGACGAAAGTCAGCTCCGCCTGGGCTCCCGCCACCCGATCCGGATCGCCCTTGGCGACGGCCTCGTCGAGCTGGCGCATCCGGTAGGGCGAGCTGAAGAAGTTCGGGATGGTCATCCGGAGCTGGGACACGTCCAGCCCGGCGAGATCCGCCTGGAACTGGCCGAACGCCCGGGCAGCGAGGAACGCCTGCTCGGGACCTTCGCAGCGATCGAGGCTGCGTGTCCCCTCGATGAACACGTAGGTCCGCCACGGCCCCGTGGAGGCCTCGACGAAGCTCCGGCCCGCGCGGGTCGGCACGAGCTCCAGCGCGTGCATGTGCGAATCGACGTCGGGGTCGCCGTAGTGCGACGCGAGGTGCGACGTGATGCACTCGATGTTGTTCATCAGCGCCGGCACGTCCCGGAAGACCCGGTGGTTGACGCGCTGGTGGAGGAACCGCTGCTCCGCCCCGCTCCCCATCCGGAAGCGGGAGATGAACGTGTCGTGGATGTGTCCACGCTCGAACCGCTCGAGAGTCAGGAGCTCACCGTCGATGGCGAACTCGGAGACGACCTCGCGGGCCGCTGCATCGGCTTGGACGTTCACAGGGGTGCGGGACGGAACTGCGGAGGGAGTGTCGAGAGAGGAGGGTCGGTCGACGCCGGAAACTTACCCCGCATCCTGACTTCGGTCGGCTCTCGTGCAAAGTTCTGTCGTCGGGTGACACCAAGTGTCGTTGCGGCCGAACCGTGCGCCGCGTGGATTCCGACCCGGGTCCCCGCGGCCGCTCGGATGGGCCGACCCGGTTCGCACTGGCCGCCGTTCCGGACCACCGACAGAATCGCCGCGCTTGGAAGACCTTCCGCTGCACCCCGACCGATCGGCGAGGACGCTCGCGGTCCGCGCGACCCCGGGACCCGGGCCCTTCGCAGCGCCCGGCCCCGGCAGCGCCGATGCGCGGGTCGACCTGAAGCTGCTGCTGCACGAGGCTCGTGTCGCGCTGGCCGAGCGGGGCACCGAAGCCGCGCGCCGACGCTTCGCCGACATCGACGCGCCGCACCTGCTCGCTGGCACGATCCAGGACGGGACCGCACGGGGCGTGATGGCGGCGCTCGAGGAAGTCCTTTCCCTTTGCTCCGGTACACCCGGACTCCGCCCGGAAGACCGCGTCGCCGACGAAGAGGCACAGGTGTTCGAGGGGCGGGAGCTCCGCCGGAAGAAGGACATCCTGGTCGCCTCGGCAGGCAGCCGGATCCGCTGGTCCCGCAAGGGAGGAGTCCTGCTCGTCGACCGCGAACACGGCATCCACGCCGAGGACTGCATCCGCTTCGAAGACCGGAGAGATCTCGGCGACCTCGACGGATTCGTTCCGGACACGGCCGAGCGACCGCGTCTGTTCTCTCCGGCGTTCCTGGGAGCGGCGCGGCTGACCCAGGGACCGACCTTCGACCGGCTCGAGCTGGTCGGGCGACTGGGTCGACGCGCCGACGGCTTTCCGTGCCGCGTCGACTTCATCGGCGACAAGCAGGAGTCCCAGGTCCGGATGGTGGTACGCATCGTCAATCGCCACGACGACCACCGGCTCCGCGTCCGTTTCCTCGGCTGCCGGAATCCGGCCGCGGTGCCGAGCGCAGGCACCCCCGGCTACTCCGAGGTCCTCGCCCACAGCCGGTGGTTCCTGGCTGCCACGCTGGTCCGTGCCTGCGGTCGGCTGCAGACCGGCGACGGCGGCACGGTGGCAACCCCGGCAGCCCAGGTCCACGGTGAACTGCGCCACGAGTTCCGGCTCGGCGGTGCCCCGTGGGTCGCGACCCCGTCCTGACGCGCTGCGACGGAGCCCCGTGCGGACGGCCCGGGACGGGTTGTCCACACGACTTCGAACGCTGACCCGACGGAGCCGATGCGCCGTCTGCGCTCGCCCCGGTCCGACCGTCTACGAACGCTGGCATCGGAGCTTGCGAATCCCCAGGGCGGATGCACACTGGGCGGTCCCTCGCTCCCCGCCGTCCACGACCTTCCCCCGGGTCGATCGGCATGCTCGACTTCCTCTCCTTCGCACTCGGCGCCGCGGTCGCGGCGCTCCTGGTCCCGTTCCTGTGCGCGCGCCTCGCGCGGCGCAGGGAGTCTGCGGAGGAGGCTCCTGCGCCCGCGCCGGCCACGACACCACGCAGCGGGCCGGAGCGCGTCGAGGTCGAGCTCGCACGGCGACTCCTCGACGAGACGACCCGCGACCTCGAGACGTTGGCCAACGGACTGGGTGAAGAGCTCGCGACGATGGCCTCCGCCATCGAGGGCCACGCCCAGCTGCTGTGCGAGGGGCTCGGTGATCCACAGGTCCTCGCGGTGCGTGCGGACCGGCTGTGGACCGGCGTTCGGCGGCTGCGGATGTTCAGCGAGAAGATCCTGTCGTTCGGTCAGGTCGACACGCTGCCCATCGCGCCCGTCGATGCGCGGGCGGCACTCGATCAGATCGCACAGGAAATCGAGGAGACCGGCGCACGCCTGAAGGTCCGCGTGACCAGCTCCGGCTACCTGCCGCCGATGCTCGCCAACGAGCGCGCGCTGCGGAATGCGGCGCTGTTCCTCGTCGATACCCTGCTCCGCATCGAGACGCGGGCCAGCCGCCTCGAGCTCCGCGCCCATGCCGAGGTGTTCGACGACCAGGCGACGCGGGTGCGCATCGAGATCTGGGCCGAGGCCGATGATTCCGGCGCCCCGCACGCCCCGACGGACCACGCGGTCCACCTGGGCTACATCGCCGCGCGCAACCTGCTCGAGGCCCAGGGAGCGCGGCTGGCGTTCGACGAGGTCGAGGGCCTGTCGGTGGCATGCTTCCTCAGCTTCCCGACGACCCAGGAGACGGGCGTGCTGCCCGAGCCCACGGAGCCCGAAGCACCTTTCGTGGAGCGAACGCCGCACCACTACGGCGGTGCGCTGATCCTCGAGAGCGACCCGGAGGTCCGCTCGCTGATCGCCCACGAACTCCAGGCACTCGGCCGCAAGATGGTGTCCTGCGTCGACGGAGCCTCGGCCCGTTCGCTCCTCGAGGCGACTCCGGACCGTTTCGAGATGGCCGTCCTCTCGGCGGACGCCCGAGTCGAAGGTGGATGCTCGATCGCTGCTCTGGCGGCCGAGCGGATCCCGCACGTCCGCATCCTGCTGTTGACCACGCGCCCCATCGCGCCGAGCGATCTTCCCGAGACGGCCGCAGTGCACGTGCTCCAGAAGCCGTTCGGACTCCAGGAGCTCCGGGACACGATCCGCCACATGGCGGGTTCCCCGGCGACGCCGCTCTGATCGGAAGAGCCCCGCGAGTCGGCTCGGTTTCCGAACGGGTGCCGCGCACGGGTTCCGGTATCCTGTTCGCCCCGGATCGGCCCCCTGCCGGTCCCTGGACCCGCAGAGGAGCCCCCGCTGTCCCGTTCTGACGACCGCACCGACGACGCGTTCCGACCGATCCGGATCGAACGCGGCTTCACCGACCGCGCCGCGGGGTCGGTCTTGATCGACGCGGGCCAGACCCGGGTACTGTGCACCGTCACGATCCAGGACTCGGTCCCCCAGTGGATGACCGGGCAGGGTCGCGGCTGGCTGACCGCCGAGTACTCGATGCTGCCCGCATCGACCCGGAGCCGGAAGCCCCGCGACGGCCGCAACGGACGCGTCGACGCGCGTTCGCTCGAGATCCAGCGGTTGATCGGCCGCGCGCTGCGGGCCGTCGTCGACCTGAAGGCCCTGCCCGAAGTCACGCTCTGGATCGACTGTGACGTCATCAACGCCGACGGCGGCACGCGGACGACGGCGATCAACGGCGCCTGCGTGGCGCTGCACGACGCGCTGCGCACCCTGGAAGCCGCAGGACGGCTGAGCAAGTGGCCGATGCAGGGCCTCGTCTCGGCGATCTCGGTCGGCCTCGTCAAGGGCCGCTTCCTCGTCGACCTCGACTACAAGGAAGACTCCGCAGCCGATGTCGATCTGAACGTGGTCCGGCTGTCCGACGGCCGCCTCGTCGAGATCCAGGGCTCGGCGGAAGGCCGTCCCTTCGCCCGCACCGACCTCGACCGCATGATCAGCTTGGCCGACGACGCGTGCCGCCGGATCGAAGAGATCCAGTCCGGAGTCCTCGCCCGATGAGCGCACCCACGGTCTGGATCGCCTCCGGCAACGCCAAGAAGCGCGTCGAGCTCGAGCGCCTGTTCGCCGGGCATCTCCCCTACCCGGTCCGTAGCCTCGGCGAAGCCCCGACTCCGATCGACTGGGACGAGGACGCGCCAGATTTCGCGGGCAACGCCGCGATCAAGGCGAGCACGGTCGCACGGGCTGTCGGCAGCTACGCGCTGGCAGACGATTCAGGCCTCGTCGTCGACGCTCTCGGCGGCGCTCCCGGCGTGCACTCGGCCCGCTACGCGGGCCCCGACGCGACCGATGCCGACCGCATCGTCAAACTGCTGGCAGAGCTGGCAGATGCGCCCGCACCGCGCACGGCGCGGTTCGTCTGCCACGTGTGCCTCGCCGCCCCTGACGGAACGATCCTCGCTCGCTTCGAGGAGACGTGCGAGGGCTCGATCCTTACCGCCCGTCGAGGCGACGGCGGCTTCGGCTACGATCCCGTCTTCGTCCCGGACGCGACCCGCGACCAGGAACCCGCCCCGACCTTCGCCGAACTCGACCCCGCGACGAAGGACGCGATCAGCCACCGCGGCAAGGCCTTGCGCCGGCTGCTCGCGTGGCTCTCCGAGAACCCCCTCCTGCCCGGGCCCGTGTGCCCGACCGACCCCACGCCGTGACCGACACCCGTCTGATCCGCAACTTCTCGATCGTCGCGCACGTCGACCACGGGAAGTCGACGCTCGCCGACCGCCTGCTCGAACTGACGCTGACGGTCGAGAAGCGCCAGATGAAGGAGCAGCTCCTCGACGACATGGAGCTCGAGCGGGAGCGCGGCATCACCATCAAGGCCCGCGCCGTCGCGATGCGCTACAAGGCGAACGACGGGCAGACCTACCTGTTCAACCTGATCGACACGCCGGGGCACGTCGACTTCAACTACGAGGTCCAGAAGTCCCTGCAGGCGTGTGAGGGAGCCCTGCTCCTCGTCGACGCCTCGCAGGGGGTCGAAGCCCAGACGGTCGTCAACGCGCTGCTCGCCGAGCAGGCGAAGCTCGCGGTCGTGCCGGTGCTGAACAAGGTCGACCTGCCCCACGCGCGGCCGGAGCAGGTCGCGACCGAGGTCGAAGACGCGCTCTGCATCCCCGCCGAGGACGCGATCGCGATCTCGGCCAAGACCGGGCTCCACTGCGAGCAGGTCCTGGAGGCGATCGTCGCCCTGGTCCCTCCGCCGACCGGCAACCCCGACAACAAGCTGCAGGCCCTGATCTTCGACGCGGCGTACGACGACTACCGCGGCGTCGTGATCTACATGCGGATCAAGGAGGGCACGATCCGGAAGGGCGACACGGTCCGCACGGTCGCAGCCGGCAAGACCTACGAGGTCCTCGAGATCGGACGCCTCGCGCCCCGCATGGTCGCCGAGGGCGTCCTCCACGCCGGCGAGGTCGGCTACCTGATCTGCAACATCAAGCAGCTCGAGGACGTGAAGATCGGCGACACCGTGACGCACGACAAGGAGTCGCTGCGCGCGCCGGCCCTCGCCGGGTTCAAGGACCCGAAGCCGATGGTGTTCTGCGGCTTCTACCCGACGAACACCGCGGACTTCGAAGACCTCCGCAAGGCTCTCGAGAAGCTCCGCCTGAACGACTCGAGCTTCTCGTTCGAGCCCGAGACGTCGGACGCGCTCGGCTTCGGCTTCCGCTGCGGCTTCCTCGGCCTCCTGCACATGGAGGTCATCCAGCAGCGGCTGGAGCGCGAGGAGGACATGGACCTCGTCCAGACGGCGCCGAACGTGACCTACCGCGTCGTGTTGAGCGACGGCACCGAGAAAGAGGTCCACTCCCCGTCCGAGATGCCGGACCCGGCGCGGATCGAGGCCTACCGCGAGCCGGTCGTCGAGGTGCGGATCGTCGTGCCGACCGAGCACATCGGCGCCGTGATGAAGCTCGCCACCGACCGGCGCGGCATCTACGAGAAGACCGACTACTACGGCTCGCAGCGCGTGATGCTGACGTTCGCGATGCCGTTCTCGGAGATCATCTTCGACTTCCACGACCGCCTGAAGTCGGCGACGCGCGGCTTCGCGACCATGGACTACGAGCTGCGCGGCTTCGAGGACGCGGACCTCGTCAAGGTGCGCATCCTCGTCTCGTCGAACGAGGTCGACGCCCTGTCGTTCCTCTGCCACCGCTCGGTGGCCGACTCGCGAGGCCGGAAGATCCTGCAGAAGCTGCGGACCGAGATTCCGCGCCACCTGTTCGAGGTTGCCCTCCAGGCCGCGGTCGGCGGCAAGATCATCGCTCGCGAGAACATCCGCGCGCTGTCGAAGAACGTCACGGCGAAGTGCTACGGCGGTGACATCACCCGCAAGCGGAAGCTGCTGGAGAAGCAGAAGAAGGGCAAGAAGCGCATGAAGCAGGTCGGGAACGTCGAGATCCCGCAGGCCGCGTTCTTGAGCGTGCTGTCGACCGGCGACGACTGACCCCGAGGTCAGGGGGCGTGCCCCCGGACCCGCCGCGGTAGCTTCTGGGGCGTGCAGAACTGGAAGCGAACGGGCTCGGCCGTGCTCGGCCGAGCGGTCGGAGTCCTCTTGGGACTCGGCGCAGTCGACGTGGCAGCCCAACGAGCGGGCGCAGAAGGGCGCCCGCCCAACGTCGTCGTGATCTTCGCGGACGACCTCGGCTACGGGGACCTGTCCTGCTACGGACACCCGACGATCCACACGCCGCACCTCGACGCGCTGGCCGCTTCGGGGATGAAGCTGACGCAGTTCTACGTCGCGTCGCCGGTCTGCTCGCCCTCGCGGGCCGCGCTCCTGACGGGCTGCTACCCGAAGCGGGTCGGAATGCACCGGCACGTGATCTTCCCGGGCTACGACTACGGCCTGCACACGGACGAGGCCACGATCGCGGACGTGCTGCGTGCGCGCGGCTATGCGACCGGCGCCTTCGGCAAGTGGCACCTCGGGCATCGCCCGGGGCTCCTGCCGACCGACCAGGGCTTCGACGAGTTCTTCGGCGTGCCCTACTCGAACGACATGGCGCAGTTCCACCGCAAGCCGGGGAACAAGTACGAGTTCCGCTATCCGATGATGCGGGGCACCGAGGTCATCGAATGGGAGCCTGACCAACACCTGTTGACGAAGCGGCTGACCGAGGCGGCTGTCGGCTTCATCGAGGCGCACGCGGCCGAACCGTTCTTCGTCTACCTGCCTCACCCGATGCCGCACATCCCGATCTACGCGTCGGCGGACTTCGAAGGACGGAGCCCGCGTGGTCTCTACGGGGATGTCATCGAAGAGCTCGACTGGAGCGTCGGCGAGGTCGTCGGCGCGCTCGAACGCGTCGGCGTCCGCGACGACACGCTGGTCGTGTTCACGAGCGACAACGGCCCGTGGCTGCCGTTCGGAGCCGACGGTGGATCGGCCGGGCTGCTCCGCGGCGGCAAGGGCTCGAACTGGGAGGGCGGGCAGCGTGAGCCGTGCATCGTGTCCTGGCCTGGCCAGGTTCCGGCCGGCACGGTGTGCCGGGCTGTGACGACGGCGATGGACCTGCTGCCGACCATCGCCGCGCTGGCGGGCGCTGCACTGCCGGACGAACGGGCCATCGACGGACACGACATCTCCGCGCTGCTCCGCGGCGAGGTGGGAGCGGCGTCCCCCACCCCACACTTCCTCTACTACACGGCCAAGGGTGAGCTCGCCGGCATCCGCCGCGGCGCGTGGAAGCTGCTGTTCGATGGTCCCGAGCTCTTCCAGCTCGAGGAGGACGTCAGCGAGGCCCGCAATGCCGCCGACAAGCGGCCCGAACTCGTGGCCGAGCTCCGCGCGCTGGCCGAGCGTCTCGACGCCGAGATCACGGCGGACGCGCGCCCGGTCCGCACGGTCGACGCCATCCACTTCGATCCCAAGCGACCCAAGGACGGCGATCCTCGCTGATTCGCCCCACGGACCCGGCTGCTACCATGCCCGCCATGGCGAACCCGACCCGCAAGGGCGAGCACAAGATCCGCGAGAACATCGACGCGCTGGCCATCGCCGTCTTGATGGCCGTGCTGATGAAGTACTTCGCGATCGAGGCCTACCAGATCCCGACGTCTTCGATGCAGCCCGTGATGATGGGGTCGAAGGCGGCCGGGGTGTACGACCGCATCCTGGTCGACAAGTCGCGCTACATCCTCCCTTGGAACGAACCTGAGCGCTGGGACGTTGCCGTGTTCCGCTACCCGCTCCGCCGGAACCAACCCTACGTGAAGCGTGTGGTCGGCCTCCCCGGCGAGACGCTGCGGATCGCGGGCGGCAACGTCTACCGGGTCAAGGAGGGCGGCGACGCCACGCGGCCGGAAGACCTCGAGATCCTGCGTCGACCCGACGCGGTCCTCGAGGCGCACTGGCGCAACATCCATCCGCTCCGCGCGGACCTCCACGACGAGCCGACGTGGCTCGGCGCGACGTTCCAGGGATCGGGCGGCACGTGGAAGGAAGCCAACGACCGGCTGACCGTCGAGCAGCGGAACGACAAGAGCCGCAGCACGCTGACGTTCCTCAGCACGAAGGACGGCGGGCTCGTCAACCGCGTCTACGACGGCTATCCCGCCTGGGTCGCCCAGGACATGATCGACGCGGGCGAAGTCACCGGTGCAGAGTCGGTCCAGGACGTGCGCGTCGGCTTCACGGTGAGCCCCACCGCTCCCATCGCCGAGCTTCGGATCACCCTCGACGTCCAGGACGAAGCGGGCAGCACCAAGACCTTCGGCCTCGTGGCCGCGGAAGGGAAGGCCCGCCTCTACGCGGAGGTCGACGGGGACGAGATCGTCGGCAGCGAGGCGTTCGATCTCGCTCTGACGCCCGGCGACACGTCGCTGCGCTTCACGCACGTCGATGACCGCTGCGTGGCCGAGGTCGACGGTTCGGTCCGCGCCGAGCTCGACTGCTCGGCGTTCCGCACGCTGGCCGCACTCGCGCCGAGCGGCCAGGGCGACCGCGGCAAGGCGGTGCTCCGCATCCGCGTCACCGGCGGGGGCACCGTGGCCTTCGACGACCTGCGGATCGATCGCGACCTGCACTACCTGCCGACCTCCGGCTACCGCGCGTTCGAGACGCGGACCTTCGCCGTTCCCGACGGGCACTACTTCATGCTCGGGGACAACACGCAGCAGTCGGTCGACTCGCGGGACTGGACGGCGATGACGATCGGCATGGACGCCGATGGGAACCTCGTCGATCCAGCCACGAACCCGGGCGCGCGCGTGCTCCGCGGCAACCTGCGCTCGGTCAACATCCAGGATCCGCCGGACCCCGACGAGAACCCGGTCGTCGTGACGCGCGGGAACAAGGTCGTGTTCACCGACGAGAACGGCGAGGTCTGGACCCTCGACGGCAAGCCGCTGCTCGACCCGTCCAACAACCGGATCTACGGCGGCGGACAGCCCTGGTTCGACGACGGCGGCGACGGCTGGTCGGCGATCCCCCAGGAGGGTGCGCTCGACTACGAACACTTCGTCCCCGAGGAGCACATCATCGGCCGCCCGCTCCTGACCTTCTGGCCCGCGTGGCCCTGGTTCCGGCTCGGCTTCATCCGTTGAGTCCGGGCACTGCGATGGGCTCTCTGCTGCAGACCGAGGGGCTGACCAAGACCTACCGCCGACGACGCGTCGTCGACGGGGTGAGCATCCGCGTCGAGGCGGGCGAGATCGTCGGCCTGCTCGGGCCGAACGGTGCTGGCAAGACGACCTCGTTCCGGATGGTCGTCGGCGTCGTGCCGCCCGACCGCGGCACGGTGACGTTCGACGGTCACGATGTGACCCGGATGCCGATGTATCGCCGCGCTCGACGCGGCCTCGGCTACCTGTCGCAGGAACCGTCGGTGTTCCGGCGGATGAGCGTGCTCGACAACGTGCTCGCCGTGCTCGAAGCGCGCCGCGTCCCGCGTCGCGAGCGCCTCGACCGCGCCGAGGGGCTCCTCGAAGAGCTGGCGCTCGAGCATCTCCGCGACGCCTACGGCGCGACGCTGTCCGGCGGCGAACGCCGTCGCCTCGAGATCGCCCGCGCGCTGGCGACGCAGCCCAAGCTGCTCCTGCTGGACGAACCGTTCGCCGGCGTCGACCCGATCACCGTCGAGGAGATCCAGAAGATCCTCCGGCAGCTCGTCGTCCGCGGCATCGCGATCCTGATCACCGACCACGCGGTCGAGGCGACGCTCCGCATCGCGGGGCGCGCCTACATCCTCGACCACGGCGTCGTCATCGCCGAAGGCACGCCCCAGCAGGTCATCGCCGACGAGACCGTCCGCAGCGTCTACCTCGGCGCGAGCTTCGGCGAAGGCGTCACCGGCGACGAGGGCGAGGCGCTCGGGCTCGACTGACGAGCCCTACCCGCGGCAGACTCGATATCCGCGGGGCTGTCCCTCGGCGCCACCAGGGACAAGTTGCGTCCCAGCACGGGACGCCTTCAGGTCGACCGCAAGACGTGCCGAACCTTGGAATCGGCGGGGCTTTCCGCCTCGACCGAGCGGACTAGAGTCGTCCCACGAACGTCCCAGACGCGGGGTAGACTGCCCCGTCCGCCACGGGCAGGCATCTCGTCGACGCGCCGGCTCACCATGAAGGTCCAGCTCATCCACCCACCGCTCTACCTCAACGTGCACGCGATGACCGCGCTGCGCCCGAGCCTGCCGTTGGGACTCGCCTACATCGGTGCCGTGCTCCGCGAGGCTGGCTACGAGGTCTCCATGCTCGATGCGGTGGCCGAAGCCCCCGAGCAGGTCACGCAGAGCGAGAAGAAGAAGCAGCTGTTCGCGCTGGGCCTCACGCCGCAGCAGATCGTCGACCGCCTGGATCCCGAGGCCGACGTCTTCGGCCTGACCAACATGTGGACCTTCTCGTGGCCTCTGGTCCGCGAGCTGATCCAGAAGATGAAGGCCCGCTTCCCCGACAAGCCGATCGTCTGCGGGGGCGAGCACTTCTCCGGCCTGCCCGAGCTGTCGATGCAGCAGGCGCCGCTCGACTTCATCGTCCGCGGCGAAGGCGAGGAGGGCGCGCTGGAGGTCTTCAACGGCATCCGGCTCGGCGCCGACAAGGTCGACTGGTCCGCGGTGCCCGGCATCTGGTACCGCAAGCCCGACGGCACGCCCGTCGAGAGCGCTTCGGCGCGCGCCCGCATCCAGGCCGTCGACGACATCCCGTGGCCCGCGTGGGACCTCATCGACATCGACGTCTACAACGAGCAGGGCTTCATCAACGGCCTCAACCAGGGCAAGACGATCCCGATCCTCGCGACCCGGGGCTGCCCCTACCAGTGCACCTACTGCGCTTCGCCGAACATGTGGACCACGCGCTGGTACGCGCGTGAGGCCAAGGACGTCGTCGATGAGATGCAGTTCTACAAGGAGCACTACGGGGCCACGAACTTCCCGTTCCAGGACCTGACGGCGATCCTCAAGCGTGACTGGATCATCGAGTTCTGCAACGAGCTCAAGGCCCGCAAGCTGAACGTCACGTGGCAGTTCCCGTCGGGAACGCGCTGCGAGGTCATCGACGATGAGGTCGCCCAGCTGCTGGCCGAGACCGGCGGCAAGTCGCTGGCTCTCGCGCCCGAGAGCGGCAGCGAGCGGACCCGCAAGCTGATCCAGAAGCGGATGAAGACCGAAGCACTGCTCAGTGCGTGCAAGGCGTCCGCCAAAGCTGGCCTCAACGTCACGGCTTTCATCGTGATCGCGTTCCCGCACGACACGGCGGAGGACCTGCAGCACACGAAGAAGCTCGCGCGGCAACTCGGACGCATCGGCATCGACGACATCGCGGTCGGCTTCTTCTTCCCGATCCCGAACACGCAGCTCTACAAGGAGCTGATGGAGAAGGGGCGCGTCACGCACGAGGACGACTTCCTGCTGACGCCGATCTTCGCCAACGAAGAGAAGCTGCTGCCCGAGAACAACTACTGCGACCACCTCGACGCCAAGCAGCTCACGCGGTGGAAGTATCGCCTTCTGCTGAACTTCTACCTGACGTCGTTCGCCTTCCACCCGACCAAGCCGTTCCGCATCGTCTGGAACGCCCTGCTCGGTCGCGAGACGCGCAAGCTCGAGACCTACCTCGTCGACCTGCGCAAGAAGCTCGGCATCTCGATCCGCAGCCGTTTCGGCCGCGGCCCGGCGAAGAAGTCCGAGCCGGCGACGGCTTGAGGCATCACGGCGGGACCGTGACCGACTCAGGTCACGGCCTCGGCGCGTCGACTAGCGACGCCGCTCGGGTGTGACCGGCCGCGGCGGGCGCTCGACGGTGCCCGCGTCCAGACCCGGCAGCGCCTCGACCAGCTTCGGCTTCGGGCCGCCGTCCGCGTGGAACAGCCCCCAGTGCGGGCCGACCGCACCTTCCTGGCCCGCCTTCCAGGCCTCGTCCCACATCTCGAACACGAAGTAGGGGTCTCCCTGCTCGCGCAGGAGCGGCAGGACCTCGGTGAGGTAGCGCGCTGCGTTCGCGTCTCCCGGGACCGCGCCGCCGTAGGGCGTGCCACCCGTCGGCCAACCGAACTCGCCGAGCACGACCGGTTTGCCCTGCGCGATCTCGCGGACCATGCCGAGCATGTCGATCGTGTGGGTGGCGGCACTCTCGACCGGCACCTCGTCCCAGTAGGGGTGGACGTGCACGACGATGACGTCGACGGCTTCGACGAGCTCGGGGTGCGCGATCCAGATGTGCCAGGGCTCGGCAGTGCCGATGCGCGCGGTCAGCCGGCGGCGCACATCGCGGATGCGTTCGATCAGGGCCTCGGGCCCCAGATCGCCGCGCAGCAGGACCTCGTTGCCGACGAGGACCGTGTCGACGACCGCCGAGGCGTCGCGTGCGGCTTCGACCAGGAGCTCGCACTCCAGGTCGTTGGCCGCGCGGTCCTTGGCGATCCAGGCTCCCGGCCAGCAGCGGAGCCCGAGCTCGGCACAGAGCGTCGGCACGAGGCTACCCGTGCCCGACATCCCGTAGGTGCGGACCGCGCCGGCCACCGCCTGGACGGCGCGCAGGTCGGCGCGCAGCGTCGAAGGCAGGGGCGGACGGACCCCTGGCTCCTCACCCGCGCGGAACGGGCCGAAGCACACGCCCGAGAACAGCGTCTCCTCCTGGCTGTGGGCAGAGCCGCAGGCCAGCAGCGCCGCAACGAGCGCGGTTCCGAGCCGTTTCCTCACCGAGCCTCCAGAGCTCCTCGGATGTGCCGCGCGACCTCAGCGGCCAGCGCTGCGGAGCCTTCCTTCGTGAAGTGCACGTCGACCGGCTTCTGCAGCTCGGCGAGGCGCGGGGCCGCAAAGGCGTAGAGGTCGTCGATCGGGATGCCGTGCTCGGCGACGACGCGGCGAGCGATCGCGTTGTAGAGCCCGGCATCCTCGACATCCCGGTGCGGCCTGACGCTGCCCGCTGGGACGGGCGTGGTCGTCGCGAAGATCAGCTTCGACCCCGTCTGCGCGAGCCGCGCGACGATCCGTCGGAGCTGGGCTTCGTAGACCTCCGGATCTGCTTGGCGGGCGTGGTTCGGGTCCGGCGACGGCGCCCCGGTGTCGGGATGCACGCGCTTCAGGTCGTGGAGTCCGAAGTTGAAGTGGATCACGTCCCAGCCCCCACCCGCGTGGGCGAGCCAGCGGTCGAGATGCTCGACGCCGTAGGTCGTCCCCTGGCAGTTCTCGGGGCGGCCTCTGGTGTCGACCGGTCGATACGTCGCACAGCTTTCGCCGAGGATCGTCCGCAGATGCGGGAGATATCCGATGGAGATCGAATCCCCGAGGATCAGGACCCGGGGACGGTCTCCCGGGGCGCGGACCGGGACCCGGGCGCCGACATCGGCGAGGTGTCGGTGGAGGGCGGTCGAAAGGCGCTGGACGACCGCTGGGCGCTCCTCCGCGAGGTCCTTGGTCTCACCCGGGTCCGCGGCCAGGTCGTAGAGCTCGTGGCTCGAGTCCTCGTAGCGCTCGATCAGCTTCA
>JBEAPQ010000010.1:0-2882 GCA_041164325.1 Planctomycetota bacterium
TCGAGGCGGAGGCGAAGCCGATCGAATCGCCGGCCCTGCCCGCGCGGCTTCGCGCCGAAGGCGGACTGCACGAGACGCTGATCGGCCGCGCCGCCAAGGCGCTGCGGACCTCGATCGCGGATCTCGTGGGCTATCGCGTGGTGGTGCCCGATCCGCCGATCGGCAGCCGCGTCATGCTCAAGTGGAAGATGTAGCGGGGGCGGGGGCTCGCGCGAGGTTCGCCTTCCGAGTTCGTGCGACCTACGCGTCCCGCTCGCTCTGCTCTTGATCCACTGACGCCGAGTCGCTTCGCCCCGCTCGGGCGGAGTCGTTTCGGATCGCGAAAGGTCGCACGAAATCCAAGGCCGAGTGTCCTCCTAGGACGCTTGGTCATCGCCTGGGGCTCGAACGCGGTGCACCCTGTCGCCATCTGAAGAGCCGCCTCGCGTGAGGCGGCTACGACGGTCCGCTCGCGACCCTTGCGGTGGTTGCGCGTGGAGGCGAGAGGCACACGGTCGTCCCCCGCGGGGGAGCGATCCAAGAGGAGACAGTGATGATCAATCAGGCCAATGGCACGGCAGCCGGTTCGGGCGATCGCTGCATGCTTGGCACTCGGCTGACGCAGTACGCCATGGCTGCTGCGGGGGCCGCCACTGGCGTGGTCGGAGTGAGCGAGGCCGCCGTCGTGATGTCCACGGCAGGCAGTCCACTGTGGTCGGGGATCTTCAGCGGACCCGTGAATGCAACCGTGACGCAAGCCACCGCTACCGGCATCTCCGTGAACCAGGTCTGGGGGGATGCGTTGCTGAACAACGCGTTTACGGCCTTCATGCTGAGGGGACTTAGTACCGCGTCTGCGCGGTTCCGGGGCGGAGCGCTGAACGCAGCAGCGGGTAACGGCGTTCGGCGATCAGTCCTCGCCAGCGGCGCCGTCATCGGCGGCGGCGGGGGGGTGAGCTGGGCTAACTCTGTGGCAGCCGCTTCGTTTGGCACGAGAAGCCTGGCTACTGGCTTCCAGCCAGCAGCAGCGTTGAACAATCCATGGAGCATGAACGCCGTGACCGGTGTGCCGGGTGCCGGCAACGCCGACTCGGTTCGCGGCTATGTCGCATTTCGGATCGGGGCAGGCAGCTCCGACTTCTACTACGGCTACTTCGATCTGGAGTACAGCCGCAGTGGGAACGAGAACGGGTCCTCGTTCACGATGACCGTGCATGGCTGGGCCTATGAGAGCACGCTGAATCAGAGCATCACGATCGGTGCGCCCTCCGCCGTCCCCGGCGGCGCGGGCCTCGCGGCGCTGGCGTTCGGCGCTGCCGGCCTTCGCGGCCGTCGGCGCAGCCGCCGCTGATCGGTCGTCGACATAACCCACCACCGCGACCACTGCCGCTCTGGGCCTTGCCCGGGGCGGCGGTGGCTTTGATGGGACGGGCGTCGAGAGTCGTGCGCTCGAGTGGAGGGAGCGTTTCGAGTTCGAAGAGCTCTGTCCCTTGGTCTCGTCGCTTCGGGACGATTCCATTCGTGTCAACCGCCCCCACCTGTCTCGCTCGCGGTGGTCGCGAGCGGCGTCATTCACGCCGCGTTGTGCCGACGTGGAGGGGACCGGTCGCATCGCAGGCCGTCGCGCGAAATCCAAGGCCGAGTGTCCTACTAGGACGCTTGTGACTGTCGCGGGTCTGACTTCGCGGGCATGTTGGAGCGATCCGTCGGGATTCGCCGTGCGTCGCGGCAAACCGAACGGCGACTCGATCGCGGCCTCCGCGATCGAGTCGGTGCCCGAGGGACGGTGGAACCGCCCCAAACCATCTGGACAACCCGTTGAAGGAGAACCCGATGTCGCAGCAGCCGTGCAGCAAGTCTCAGGTCGACCGTGCCCGCCTGGCCTCCTACCTCACCGTCGGCGTCACCGGCGCCCTGATGGCCACCGCCCACTCCGAAGCGGCGGTCGTCATGATCGACCTCACCAATGTCCAGAGCAACGACATCACCGGGCTAAACGCGGGTGTGACATCCGGACAGGCCCTATCGATCTATGACTGGCTCGGTACGAACTCGGGATCCTTGGAGCTCTTCAACAACTACCAGCCGTACTACACGACCAGCTCCTACTTTGGAGTGAAGGGCGGCTCTGGTGCTGGCGGTAGCAGGCTGTACTTTGCAACGAATGGAAGCATCGCATCTCCGACAAACTTTGGGGCCGGGAGCTCCATCGATTCCGTCGCGGGCTGGGCGGGGTACACGTATCAATCCGTGTTCAGGTTCAGCTCGTCGACCGCTTCGGCCAATTTCGGTCCCAACAGTTTCATCGGATTCCGGTTCGGGTCGGCGGGCAACTACAACTACGGCTACCTCGAGGTGACCTGGAACTCGACGACCAACGTCTTCCAGTTCATTTCCGGCGCCTATGAGACGACGGTGAACACCAGCATTCTCGCGGGCGCCACTCCATCGGCGGTCCCCGGTGGAGGCCTGTCGGCCATGGCCCTGATGGCCCTCGGCGGCGGCGCCTTCCGACGCCGCTCGCGCGGCCGCAACTGATCGGCAGTCGTTCCAACCAACCACCGCGGACACTGCCGCCCTGGGCCTTGCCCGGGGCGGCGGTGGCACTTGATGGCTTGGCCGCGCGATGAATGGAACTCCTCCCCTGAACGCGGAGCAGTTCAGGGGAGGTGCCGAGCGCAGCGAGGCGGAGGGGGCGTGCGGAGGCGGAAGGGGTTGTCGACGCAAGCGGTGATCGGCGCGTCGCACGCTCGCGCGACGTTCGCCTTCCGAGTTCGGGCGACCCCTCCGTCTCGCTCGCTTCGCTCGCGAGCCACCTCCCCCGCGTCGCTTCGCTCCGCCGGGGAGGAGTTGCGCCCGTCGCGCGAACGAGCTCCCGCGTGCCCTCGATCGCGCGCTGGACG
>JBEAPQ010000011.1:0-4219 GCA_041164325.1 Planctomycetota bacterium
CGCCGGGAGGCCCATGCCTTCCTGGCCTCGCACAACGACCTCCTGGCGCAGCTGCGCTCGGAGGTCGTTGTGTTTCGCGACGCTTCGAACAGCATGTGTCGCTCGAGACGGCGGTCACGGAATTGCGCTGATGACTTCGTCGACGCGATTCGCCCGTTGCCGTCGAGGTCTCCGACGCATCGTCAAGAAATCCGGGAGTCAGCTCCGATGCAGGGGTGGGGACGGAGGACTTCCCAAGCCATGCGAGATCACGGACTCGATACCTACCTCAGCGAGATCAACGAAGTCGCCCTGCTCACCGCCGAGCAGGAGATCCAACTCTCGGAACGTGTGCAGAGCGGCGACATGGATGCCCGCGAACACATGATCCGCGCGAATCTGCGGCTCGTCGTCTCGATCGCCAAGAACTACGTCAACCGCGGGCTGACGTTCATGGACCTGATCGAGGAGGGGAACATCGGCCTGATGAAGGCAGTCGAGAAGTTCGACCCCGAAGCAGGCTGCCGGTTCTCGACCTACGCCACGTGGTGGATCAAGCAGGGCATCCGGCGGGCACTCGTCAACACCGTCAAGACGGTGCGCGTGCCCTCCTACATGTCCGAGATCGTGTCCCGGTGGAAGGCCACGGCGATGGAGCTGAACTACCAGCTCGGGCGCCAGGCCACGACGGGCGAGATCGCCGAGGAGCTCGGCCTGCCGGAGAGCAACTGGGATGTGGTGCGCGACACGGTCCTGGCCAACTCCCAGCCGACGTTCTCGATGAACGAAGACGCATCGTCGGTCGTCGGCGAGCAGCTCGTCGACGGCAGCTCGCGGCAGCCCGACGAGGTGCTGTTCGAGTCGATGGAGATCCGCCGGCTCCTGGAGCTGATGGATGTCCTCGAGGAGCGGGAGCGTCGCATCCTCCGCATGCGCTACGGACTCGACGACGGCGAGTCGATGACGCTGAAGGCGATCGGCGAGCGGGTGGGCCTGACGCGCGAGCGCGTCCGGCAGATGGAAGTCGAAGCGCTGCACAAGCTCTACGCGACGCTGTCGCGCGAGTTCGATGAGGATGCGCCGGGCCCGCAGGCGCGCATGCGCCGCCGGGCCTGATCCTGGCCTCCGACCGCGAGCGGCCACATCCCGGCTTGCGGGGTAGGCACCCACCGGCATGATCCGCCGCCGGTGGCGCTGCCTTCCCTCTACGTCCACGTGCCGTTCTGCGTCGTCAAGTGCGGCTACTGCGACTTCAACAGCTACGTCGTCGACGACGCGGCTGTGATGGACCGGTTCGTCAGCGCCCTCGACCGGGAGCTCGCGTTCGCAGCTCCGCCGCGCGTCCCGCCGACCGTCTTCGTCGGTGGAGGGACCCCGACCTACCTCGATGCCCCGCGGTTCGAGACTTTCCTGGCGACGTTGCGCCGCCACGTCGATCTCGACCTCGTCACGGAAGTGTCGATCGAGGCGAACCCGGAGAGCCTGGATCGGACCAAGGCCAAGCTCGCGTTCGACGCGGGCTTCCGGCGTGCCAGCGTCGGGGCGCAGAGCTTCGACGCCGAGCGGCTGCGCTTCCTGGATCGTGCCCACGACGCAGCGGCGGTCGGGCGCGCGGTGGCGGACCTCCGTGCCGCGGGCTTCGAGAACGTCAGCCTCGATCTGATGTTCGGCATGCCCGGCCAGACCGTGGACGCATGGGAGAGCGACCTCGAGGCGGCACTCGCGCTCGAGCCGGATCACCTGTCCTGCTACCACCTCAGCTTCGAGCCCGGGACACGTCTGACGCGCGACCACCGGCTGGGCCGTGTCGCTGCGAACGACGAGGACGAGGATCGGCAGATGTTCCTCCGGACGCGCGAGCTGCTTCGGGAGCGGGGGTTCGTCGCCTACGAGGTCAGCAACTTCGCGGGGCGCGGCGGGCCGTGCCGCCACAACGACCTCTACTGGCTCCAGGGTGACTACATCGGAGTCGGCCCCGGGGCTTCGAGCCACCGGGATGGCTGGCGTGCGACGAACCTGAAGGCCGTCGAGGCCTGGGCGCACGCAGTCGAACGGGGGCTTCCTCCGACGGGCGAGGCCGAATCCCTGAGCCGCCGGCAGCGCGCGGCCGAGGCCGTGTGGCTCGGGGTCCGCCGGACCGAAGGCGTCGACCTCGCGGCGGTGGCGGCACGGCTCGGGGTCGATCCGCGGACGGAGTTTCCCGCGGCGCTGGGGCGGGTCACTGCAGCTGGCTTGGCAGCGTGCCGCGGAGACACGCTGGTCCTGACCGAGGACGGACTTCCGTTCGGGGACGCGGTCGGTTCGGCCTTCCTCGAAGACGTGTGACGGGACGCGGCCACCGATCGAACGAGTCGCCTCGCGCGTTCCCGCCCCCTATCGTCCCGCCATGACCCGACCGAAGAACGCGCCGGCCTTCCGCGCGCTGCGAATGGCCTCTGTCGCCGGCCTCATGCTCTCGCTGCCCGGCTGCTTCTTCGCACGCGTCAATCGCAACGACCCGCTCGTGCCATCCGCGGTGGAGCAGCTGCTGCCCGGCACGACGACGGCGCAGCAGGCCGTCGAACTGCTCGGCGGGCCGACCCTGGTCGTCCAGCTCGGAGATCGCAGCGCCTACCGCTACGACCACACGGTGACCAAGGCGACCGGGATCTTCCTCGGCATCTTCAACGTCGGCCACACGGACACGCGCGAGGACCGACTCTGGCTGTTCTTCGATGCCGAGGATCGCCTCACCCACGTCGGCACGAGCCTGCAGTCGCACCGGGCCCGGTACGCGCTGCCCTGGGAAGACCTGCACGAGTCGTCGAAGAAGGAATCGGCAGATCGCGAGCGGGGCCTGGTCGGGGGGACCGACGAGGAGTGAGGCTCCAGCGCGGAATCGCCGCCGGGCTCGCTCTCCTGATGGGCTCCTGCGTCTCGCTGCGTTTCGATCGGGATCGTGTCAACGAGCCGGTCGACGACGGGTCGCTGCAGGCCCTCGTGCCCGGGCAGGCACACCTCGCCGATGTCCTCGATCAGCTGGGTGCCCCCACCATCGTGTGGCCCTCGCTGAACGGTCGCGTGGTCATGGCCTACGCGTGGCTGGACCAGTGCGGGCTCGGTATCTCGGTCAGCACGGCCCTGCAGCGGTCGTTGTCGGCGCGCGTGCGCTGGGACTCGGAGGACCTGGAGATTCCCGCGATCGTCGTCGAGCTGGACCCGGAGCTGCGTCTCGAGGTCGTCCGCCGGGGCCTCTTGCGCGATCTCGTGCCCGAGCCACTCGAAGGGAACGTCGAGCCGGACGACGTCTCCGACTCGGTGCGCTCGCTCCGCGGCTGACCCGCAGGACCAGCAAGGTCTAGACGCCGAGCGCCAACCGGTCGGCGAGCACGCTCGGCAGACCAGCAGCGCGGATCTTCCGCTGGGTCGTCGCCACGTCGTATGCGGTGCGGAGCACCTGGAGCGTGCCGCGTCCGATGTCGTAGATCGCACCTGCGGCGCGGGCATCCTCGTCACGCGGCTGCCCGACGCTACCGACGTTCAGCAGGACCCGGACGTAGCCCTCGATCGACGTCGTGAACTCCGGTTCGAAGACGACGTCGAGGTCACGCAGGCTGCCGCCCTCGCGCTGCATGTAGGCGCCTGGGACGTGGGAGTGGCCGACGAACGCGACGCGGGTGCGCTGCTCTGCGAGGCACTCGGCAGCCTCGACCGGCGAGAAGACGTAGCCGAACTGCGCGGGCAGGTGCAGCGACCCGTGGACGACGGAGTAGTCCTTCGTCTCGATCTTGAGCGGCAGGCCCCGCAGGTATTCGAGGTCCTCGGGACGGAGTGCCGCGCGCGTCCAGTCGATCGCGGCCCGGGCGTACTGGTTGAAGTAGTCGGCCGGCATGAAGTCGACGACCGCGGCGTCGTGGTTGCCGAGGCAGACGGTGCAGCCGAGTTCGCGGACCCGTTCGATGCACGGGATGGGGTCGGCGCCGTAGCCGACGATGTCCCCCACCTGCACCCACGCATCGACGCCCTCGGACTCCAGGAGTCCGACGACGGAGTTCAGCGCTTCGAGGTTGCTGTGGATGTCGCCGAGGATGCCGATCCGCATGACGTCGATTGCGGAGGGTAGCCGGGAGTCAGGGCGGCGGTCACGCAGAGCCCTGCCGCAGTGCTCAGGAGGATGGCGGGCAGCATGTCGGACTGCCCGAGCGGTCTACCATCGCCGACGGCCGGCAGTCGATCCAGCGGCAGAGGGACGCCGACACCC
>JBEAPQ010000012.1:0-4785 GCA_041164325.1 Planctomycetota bacterium
CGCCGCAACCGCGACTACCTGCTCGCGCATGACGGTGCCGAGCACATCCGGACGCGCCGCGTCCGTGGCGACGTCCTCGAACGCGTGCCGGTCCGCGACCTGCGTCCTGGGGATGAGCTCCTGCTCGCGCCCGGGGATCTGCTGCCGGTGGATGCCGCGGTCGCCGACGAGAGCGGGGCGGTGCTGTCGCTCGACTGGGTGCTCGGCGAGTCCCGCCCGCGTGCGTTCGCGCCCGGCGAGGAGGTGCCGGCCGGCGCGTTCCTGGCCGGCCACAGAGCGGCGCGCGTCCGCGCGCTCCGCGACGCAGAGGAGTCGGGGCTGCTCCGCCTGCTGGCGACGCCCCAGCTCCGCGACGGGAACGACGAAGAGCTCCGCGGACGGGATCGGTTCTGGATCCTCGTCAACCGCACCTACACCGGCCTCGTCCTGGCCCTCGCCGCCGTCGCGGGGCTCGTGTGGTCCTGGATCGATCCGAGCCGCGCGCTGTCGGTGACGACGGCGGTCCTGGTCGTCACGTGCCCGTGCGCGCTCGGGATCGCGACGCCTCTCGCGTTCGATCTCGCGGTCGCCGGCCTGCGTCGCTTCGGCATCTTCGTCCGCAACCCGAACCTGCTCGAGAAGGCGCGCCATGTGCGCAAGCTCGTCTTCGACAAGACCGGGACGCTCACCTGGGGCGGTGTTCGCGTCCGCCCGATCCGGCCGATGCCGACCGGTGAGGTGCGCGACGTGCTCTTCACGCTGGCGTCCTCGAGCAACCACCCGGTCAGCGTGGCGATGGCGCACTGGCTCACCGAACACGGTGATGCGCGGTTGATCCGCTCGATCGTCGCCGAGGACCGGGTGGGTGAGGGTGTGCGCGCCGAAGCAGGCGGCCACGAGTGGCGCCTCGGGCGCGGTGGGTTCGCCGGTCCGATGGCCAGCGGCCCGCACGAAGCGGCCGTACACCTGTCGCGGGATGGTGAGGTCCTGGCGACGTTCGCCGTCACCGAGGACTACCGCGCGGGAGCCGGTGACGAGGTCCATGCGCTGCGCGCCGCTGGCTACGCGACCTACCTCGTCAGCGGCGATCGCGAGGATCGCGTGCGCGCGGCGGCCCAGGATCTCGGATTCGAGCCGGACGCCGTGCGGGGCGAGGCCCGACCCGAGGACAAGGCCGCGTTCCTCGCAGCGCTGGACGACGGCGACACGCTGATGGTCGGGGACGGCCTCAACGATGCGCCGGCCTTCGAGGCCGCGTTCTGCGCGGGGACCCCCGCGCTCGATCGGCCCGTCCTGCCGGCTCGCGCCGACTTCTTCTACGCGGGGAACGGCACCGGTGCTGTCTCGCGTGTGCTGGTCACGTCTCGCCGCTTCCACCGCGTCGTCCGGACCAACCTCACGCTGGCCGCGCTCTACAACGTCGTGGCAGTCGGGCTGGCCATGGCAGGCGTCATGACGCCGCTGCTCTGCGCGGTGCTGATGCCGATCAGCTCCCTGGTCCTGATCGGTCACACGATGGCCGCGCTCCGGGTCGATCTGTCGCACCTGGAGCTGCCGCAAGGCCCGGTCCTGGGAGGAGGCGATCGATGAGCGTCGTCCCCTTCCTCGTCGTCATGAGCCTCGCGCTCGCCGCCCTCTCGGTCGGCCTGTTCGTATTCAGCGCCCGCAACCGGGACCACGAGCACGCGGACCGGCTGTCCCTCCTTCCGCTCGAGGACGACCTCACGAGAGGCCGCGCCTCGTCCACCTTCCGATCCTCCCCCGAGGACGCTTCTGATGACTGATACGCCCGCCCTCGAAACCCGCCGGATCGTCTACGACGACGGCATCGTGCGCAGGTTCACCCTCGCATCGGTGGTGTTCGGCCTGGTCGGCCTGCTCGTCGGCTTGCTCGCCGCGCTCCAGATGAGCTTCTGGCAAGCGAACTTCGACACGCCCTGGCTGACGTTCAGCCGGATCCGACCGCTCCACACCAACGCGGTGATCTTCGCGCTGGTCGGCAACATGATGTTCGCCGGCGTCTACTACTCGACGCAGCGCCTGCTGAAGACGCGCATGCCGTCGGACTTCCTGTCGCGGCTCCACTTCTGGAGCTGGCAGGCGGTGATCGTCGGTGCGGTCGTCACGCTGCCGTTCGGGATCACGCAGTCGAAGGAATACGCGGAGCTCGAGTGGTTCCTCGACATCGGCGTGGTCGTGTCGTGGGTGGCGTTCGCGATCAACTTCTTCTGGGCGCTCGCGGTCCGGAACGAGCGCAACCTCTACGTCGCGATCTGGTTCTACATCTCGACGATCATCACGATCGCCGTCCTCTACATCGTCAACAACCTGGCTCTGCCGGTGACGGCGACGAAGAGCTACGGGGTGTTCTCGGGCGCGCAGGACGCGCTGACGCAGTGGTGGTACGGCCACAACGCGGTCGCGTTCTTCCTGACCACGCCGATCCTCGGGATCATGTACTACTTCCTGCCGAAGGCGGCGGGACGCCCGGTCTACAGCTACCGGCTGTCGATCATCCACTTCTGGGCGCTGGTCTTCATCTACATCTGGGCCGGCCCGCACCACCTGCTCTACACGGCGCTGCCCGACTGGGCGCAGACGCTCGGCATGCTGTTCAGCCTGATGCTCTGGGCGCCGTCCTGGGGTGGGATGCTCAACGGCCTGCTGACGCTCCGTGGGGCGTGGCACCGCGTGCGCGAGGAGCCCGTGCTCAAGTTCTTCGTCGCCGGCGTGACCTTCTACGGCATGTCGACGTTCGAAGGTCCGCTGCTGTCGATCAAGAGCGTCAGCGCGCTCGGGCACTACACGGACTGGATCATCGGGCACGTCCATGGCGGTGCGCTCGGCTGGAACGGCTTCATGGCCGCCGGGATGTTCTATTGGCTCGTCCCGCAGCTGTTCGGCACCAAGCTCCACAGCAAGCAGCTCGCCGACCTCCACTTCTGGATCGGCATGGTCGGCATCCTGCTCTACGTCGCGTCGATGTGGATCGGCGGGATCACCTCGGGCCTCCTCTGGCGGGAGATGACCGACGAAGGCACCCTCCGCTGGCTGCAGTGGACGGAGATCATCGACAAGATCCAGCCGATGTACTTCGCCCGGTCGTTCGGCGGGTTCCTGTTCATCCTCGGCTGGGTGCTGATGATCTGGAACCTCTGGAAGACCGCGACGAGCGGCAAGGCCGTCGACGGTGAGGGCGAGGTCCGCGTGCTCGCGGTGCGCTCTGCCGAAGGGCCTTCGACCGCCGGCATCGTGTTCGGCATGCCGACCATCCTGACGGTGCTCGGCCTCGTGGCCGGCTTCATGATGGCCGACAGCAGCAACCCGGTGCTCTCGGTCGTCGGCACCGTCTTCCTGGTCGGGATCCTCGCAGTGACCGGCGTCCGCGCGTTCTGGGCGTCGCGGGATCGCTACCGGTGGCACAACATGATCGAGGGGCGGCCGCTCGGCTTCACGCTGCTGGTGGTCCTCGCGGTCCTGGCGGGCGGTCTCGTCGAACTGCTGCCGGGCATCGTCCTCCAGAAGGAGGTGCCGATGACGGCGAACGGCGAGTACGCGGTGCGTCCCTACACCGCGCTCGAACTCGAGGGTCGCGACGTCTACGTCAGCGAGGGCTGCTACGTCTGCCACTCGCAGATGATCCGCCCGTTCCGCGACGAGTTCCTCCGCTACGGGGAGCCGAGCCGGATCGAGGAGTCGATGTGGGACCACCCGTTCCAGTGGGGTAGCAAGCGCACGGGGCCGGACCTCGCGCGGGTCGGCAACTTCAACGGCGCCGACAAGTACCCGCACGCGTGGCACTGGCAGCACATGATCGACCCGCGGCGCATCTCGGCGGGCTCGACCATGCCGAACTACCACTGGTTGGCGGAAGACAAGGTCGACCTCGTGGACACCGCAGGCAAGCTCAAGGCGATGAAGGCGCTCGGTGTGCCCTACACCGACGAGCAGATCGCGCAGGCGCGCGACGACTACCGCCGTCAGGCGGGCGAGATCGTCGACGCGCTGATCGAGCAGGGTGAGATCACCGCCGACGAGCGCGAGGACAAGATCGACGTCCAGCTCATCGCACTGATCGCCTACCTGCAGCGCCTCGGCGACAACCACAACGTGGACGTCGCGTCCGGAGGTGGTCGCTGATGTTCCGCGCGCTGTTCCAGGACGGGGCCCTGCTCGACCTCCCGGTCGTCAGCATGCTCGCCTTCTTCGCTCTGTTCGCTGGGGTCCTCGTGTGGACGGCGTCGCGCAGGCGCCGCCCGCACTACGAGCGGATGTCCCAGCTCCCCCTCGACGACTGATCCAAGAGGACCATCACGATGACACAGCTCGAGAATGCGGGGCAGGGCAAGTACGCCGACGAGCTCCGTGAGCACCAGTTCGACGGCATCGAGGAGTTCGACAACCACCTCCCCAACTGGTGGCTGTGGACCTTCTACGGCGCCTGCATCTTCTCGCTCTTCTACTGGCTGCACTACCACGGTCTCGGCCTCGGCCCGACCTCGCGCGAGTACTACGAGCAGGAGATGGCTGCCGCGGCTGCTGCCAAGGTCAGCATCGAGGTGACGGAGGAATCGCTCCTGTCGCTGAGCACCGACATGGCGGGCATCCAGGCCGGTCGTCAGGTCTTCGAGCAGAACTGCGTGGCGTGCCACGGTCCGGACGGGGGTGGGACGCTCGGCGGCGCCCCGCTTCCCGGCCCCAACCTGACCGACAGCGCGTGGATCCACGGGAGCGGTCCGCTGCAGATCCACGCGACGATCACCAACGGTGTCGTCGAGAAGGGCATGCTCGCGTGGGGGCCGATCC
>JBEAPQ010000013.1:0-9146 GCA_041164325.1 Planctomycetota bacterium
CCGGAGCCCGAGGGGATGAAGAGGTTGCAGACCGTCTGTACGGCGAGCATCCCCCCCGCCGCCACGTAGCTCCCCGCTCCCTCGAGGACGCCCGCGATGCCGTGGACGATCGTGTCGATGACCTGCGCATCGGACAGCACGACCTCGATCGTGCGCGCGAAGCCGACGAGGAGGGCGGTCGTCGCGAGTTCCGACGCGCCTTCGCAGAACTTGGCCGCCACTTCGTTCGGACCGAGTCTTCCGAGGAACGCCGCGAGGATGCCGACGCCCATGAAGATCGCCGCCATCTCGGTCAGGTACCACTCGTGCGCGTTGACACCCCAGACGAACAGGGCGATACCGCCCGCAAAGGCCGCGAGGATCAGCAAGCGCGGCATCGTCAGCGGCAGGTCGTGCGCAGCCTCGAAGCCCTTCGAGTAGTCGACGTCCCCGACGAGGCTCTTGGCCGGGTCCTGCTGGACGCGACGCGCGTACGACATCACGTGGTGCACGCCGACCACGGTGCAGATCGCCATCAGCGACCAGCGCAGCCCTTGGCCGGAGTAGACCGGCAGCCCGGCGATGTCCTGGGCGATCACGACCGTGAAGGGGTTGAGCGGCGCGCAGCCGTAGCCCACCCCGTACCCGACGTAGACGATCCCGAGCGCGACCATCGCGTCCATCCGCATCGCCAGGCCCATCGCGACGAGGATCGGGACGAACGGCAGGTACTCCTCCGCCATCCCGATCGTCCCCGAGCCCAGCGCGAACACGCTGGTCATCCCGGCCACGAGGAGCAGCGGCCGGCCGCCGAGCCGCCGGATCGCGGCGCCGAGGAACGCGTCGATCGCGCCGGTCGCACGGAGGACCGCAATGACTCCGCCGATCAGGAAGATGAAGAAGATGACGTCCTGGGCCTCGGCCAGCCCCTTCGGAATCGACGTCAGGAACGTGTGCCACGGCTGGACCGGAACGTCCTCGCCCTGCAGGACCTTGTAGGTCCCGGGCAGGACGGTCCGGCCGTCCCGATCGAACGTCCCGGCCGGCACGAGGTAGGTCGTCACCTGGGCGACGAGGATCATCCCGAAGATCAGCACCAGGGAGTGGGGAAAACGGCTCTTCGGCATGGTCGGACCTCGGGGCGGGATGTTAGCCCGTCCCGGAATCGGTCGCGACGCGCGATCGGGCGTCGCCCGGGCGCGCTGGAGCACCCCAGAACTTGTCGCGACACGCAGGAGCCTTCCTAAGGGCAGGATTCACAGATCTTTGTGACTCTGCTCCGAGCGTGCGCCGAGCCCGCGTGGCGCGCCGGGGGTTCCCTTTCGGCCCCGGGTCGGGTTGAATGCTCGCCCCTCTGAGTCGGCGCGGAGCAGCGAGTCATACGCCGCTCCGTAATTGCCCCCGGAATTCCGTGGGCCTGCCCGGCGCTTCCCCTTCGACCCATCACCAGGCGTCCGCGGTGCCCACCCCCGCTCCGGCCGCCCCAGCCCCGAGGTCCCTCCGATGAAGATCAGCGAAAACCGACGCCTGCGCGGCGAAAAGAAGGCGCTCGCGCGCCAAGCCCACCAGGACAAGCAGAACTCGCGCTTCGAGAAGAAGTTCCTCGAGTACGCCCGTGCGATCGCCGAGGGCGAAGCTGGCGCCGCGAAGATCGACTTCTCCAAGCTCGACACCGTCCTGAAGCAGGCGGGCCGCACCCCGGAAGACCTCCAGGAGACCGTCGCCGAGATCCGGAAGGAACTCGCCGAGGGCTGATCCAGCCCTTGGGTGATCCTGGCGGAGGGCTCAACCAGCCCCTCCGGTGATCCTCGCAGGTTGCCGACCCCGCCCTCGCCAGGCGCGGGAGAGGGTCCTCCGGGATGCCTACCCTTGCCCGGCTTGCCCGCCGCCCACCCAGGCGGGTCTTCAGCCAGCCGGGTCGCCCTGATCGATCTCGATCAGGAGGCAGGGACCGCCCGCGATGCAGTCGAGGCCGAGTTCCTGGGCGAGCTGCAGCGCCTCGCCGCTCTCCGCGCCCGGCTGGAGCCAGACCCGCCGGATCCCCCGGGCTGCAATCGCCGGCAGGAGTCCCGCCGTCACGGGCGGCGGCGTGATCAGCGAGACGCCGTGGATCCCGTCCGGCAGGTCGTCGACCCGGGCCACGCACGGGACCCCTTCGATCTCGGTCTCGCGGGGGTGGACGACGTGGACCTCGAGGCCCGCGGCCAGGTAGGCGCGCAGGACCTGATTGCCGAACTTGGCCCGGTCCTTCGACGCGCCGATCACCGCGAACGCGGTGCCACCGAGGAATCGAGAGATCTGTTCGCTGTCGTGCATGGCCGCTCGGGTCGCAACGGGAGAGAGATTGCCCTCTGGATCGCCGACATCAATCCCGGGCGGCAGATCGAGCTAGACTCCCGGCATGGTGCGGTCCTCCGTCTTCTGGCTTGTGCTGACGTCCATCGTTCCGACATCGGTGCGGGCCCAGGACCAGGGCGAGACTTCTCCGGAACGCATCGCGACGGGCTTCGCGTTCGTCGAGGGACCGGTGTGGCGCGCGTCCGACGCCTCGGTCTGGTTCACGGACATCCCGAACGAGCGCATCCTGGCTTGGTCACCCGAGACAGGCGTCCGCACGTGCATCGAACGGTCCGGCCGGGCCAACGGCCTCGTCGTCGACCGGGACGGTCGCCTCGTGGCATGCCTGGGTGGGGCACGCCAGGTCGTCCGGTTCGAGGAAGACGGCCGGCGGACGGTCCTCGCCGAGCGCTTCGACGGCAAGCGACTCAACAGCCCGAACGACCTCGCGCTCGACCCGGAAGGCGGCGTCTGGTTCACCGACCCGCGCTACGGCGACGCGGCCGACGTCGAGCAGGACCGGATGGCCGTCTACTACGTTGGCCCCGACGGAATGGGGCTGCGGCGCGTCGTCACGGACATCGAGCGACCGAACGGCATCCTCGTATCCCTCGACGGTTCTTGCCTCTACGTCGCCGACCCCGAACGGCGCGCGATCCGCGCCTACCCGATCCTCGCGCCGGGCCAACTCGGTGCGGGCCGCGACATCTTCGTCGGCGACGCCGAGCGCGACGGGCGTGGGCCCGACGGGATGACGCTCGACCGCGACGGACGCATCTACTCGACCTACGCGGGCATCAACGTCCACACGCCCACCGGCGAGCTGATCCGACGCATCCCCTGCCCCGAACGCCCCGCGAACTGCACGCTCGGCGGCCCGGACGGCAACTGGCTCTTCATCACGGCGAGGACTTCGCTCTACCGGGTCGAGGTCGACGTGCCCGCCGCCGCAGCCCCAGCACCCCTGCCGCCCGCTCGGGAGCCGGAGTCCCTCGCGGGCTTCCTCGAACAGCGCCTCGATCTCGACATCGGCATCGGCTACGGCGTGACCACGACGGACGTCGACGGCGACCAGAAGCTCGACATCCTGCTGGTCGACCAAGATGACGTGGCCTGGTACCGGAATCCCGGACGGCCCGACGCGCCGTGGCCACGCGCGGTCATCGCGCACCGGCTGACGGACGAACTGCACCACGTCTGCGTGACGGCGGGCGACACCAACGGAGACGGGCACGTCGAGATCTTCGCCGGAGCCGGTTGGAACCCCGCCGACACCGAGACGAGCGGAAGCCTGCACCAACTCGTCCGGCCCGACCTCCCGCAGAAGACCTGGACCCCGGTCGCGCTCCCACACGAGCCGACGCTGCACCGCATGCGCCTCGTGCGCGGCATGCAGGGTCGCACGGAACTCGCTGTCCTGCCGCTCCATGGCCGCGGCAACCGCGGTGGGAACGGAGAGGGCGTTCGCTTCCTCACCTACGCCACAGGAGAGGACGGCAGCTGGTCATCCTCGGTGATCGACGACTCGCTCCACGTCACGCACAACCTGGACCCGATCGCGTGGGACGACGATCCCGAGGACGAGGTGCTGGTCGCGGCCCGCGAGGGCGTCTTCGTGTTCGACCGGACTGCCGACGGGAAGACCTGGACCAGGAGCCCGATCGTCGCGGACGTGCCCTGGTTCCGTGGAGCCAGCGAGGTTCGGGGCCTGCGACTGCCGGACGGCCGTCGAGTCGTCGCCACCGTCGAGCCGTTCCACGGCAACCAGATCTGCGTCTACATCGAGGCCGATCCGCAGGCGCCCGCTGCGGGAACCTGGTTCCGCCGCGAGGTGCCGGGACTCCGGCCACAGTCCCACGCGCTCGCCTTCGGCGACCTGCTCGGCACGGGGCACGCGCAGCTGGTCGTGGGTTGGCGTGAGCCCGACGCCCGACGGATGACCGGGATCCAGGTCCTCGATTCGATCGATGACCGGAATCACCACATCACGGTGCACACGTTGGCGAACGACCTCGCATGCGAAGACCTGTGCCTCGCGGACCTGGACGCGGACGGCGACCTGGACGTCATCGCCTGTGGGCGCGCGACCCACGACCTGCGCGTGTTCTGGAATCAGCGGCAGGATCGCTGATCAGCTCGCCAGGTGCCGGGGACAAGGTCGGCGGCTACGCTCCGCGCCCATGTTCTCGCTGTCCCAGAAGGTCGCGCTCGTCACGGGCGCCGGCTCCGGAATCGGCCGTGCGATCGCGATCGCGTTCGCCGAAGCAGGTGCCGCCCGCGTCCACGCCGCCGACATCGACCTGGCCTCCGCCGAGGAGACGGTGGGCATGCTGGCCGGACCCGGGACCGCGCATGCTCTCGACGTCCGCGACCCCGCGAGCTGCGCTGCAGTGGCCGCCGATGTCCACGCGGCGGATGGGCGCCTCGACATCCTCGTCAACAACGCGGGAGTCGGCCACGTCGGGACGGCGCTGACGACCGAGCTCGAGGACCTCGATCGACTCCACGCGGTCAACGTCCGCGGCCTGCTCGCGGTCACGAAGGCATTCCTGCCGCACATGGTCGAGCGGCGGTCGGGCAACATCATCCACATGGCGTCGATCGGCGGCGTCGTCGGCATCCGCGACCGCCTCGCCTACTGCGCGACGAAGTTCGCGGTCGTCGGCATCACCAAGTCGATGGCCCTCGACCACGCCGAGGACGGCATCCGCGTCAACTGCATCTGCCCCGGCCGGGTCGAGACGCCGTTCGTCACCGCACGCCTCGCCGAGTACCCCGACCCCGAAGCCGCCTACCGCGAGATGTCGGCGACGCAGGCGCTCGGGCGCATGGGGCTCCCGCACGAAGTGGCCGCCGCCGCCGTCTACCTCGCCAGCGACGAATCGTCCTTCGTCACCGGCACACCCTTCCTGCTCGACGGTGGCTGGGCCGCCGGCAAGTAGGCCGCGGCCCACGTCATCCACCGCCTGCGCCCCCGCCCTCTCATGAAGATCATCGATCTCGAGACCTTCGACGTCCGCTTCCCGACCTCCGAGGGTCTCCACGGTTCGGACGCGATGAACGTCGATCCGGACTACTCGGCCGCCTACGTGATCCTGCGGACCGACCACGGGCCGGAGGGCCACGGACTGACGTTCACCGTCGGCCGCGGCAACGAGCTCTGCGTCGCCGCCATCCAGGCGCTCCGCGGCTTCGTCGTCGGGCGCGAGCTGGCGGGCATCTACGATGACATGGCGGGATTCTGGCGCTCGCTGGTCGGCGACAGCCAGCTGCGCTGGGTCGGCCCCGAGAAAGGCGTCGTCCACCTCGCCGTCGGTGCGGTCGTCAACGCGGTCTGGGACCTCCGCGCCAAGGCGGCGGGCGTGCCGGTCTGGAAGCTCCTCGCCGACATGAGCGCTGACGAGCTCGTGTCGTGCATCGACTTCCGCCACATCACCGACGCGCTGACGCCCGACGAGGCCCGGGCCCTGCTCCGGGATCGGCAGCCGGGCGCGGCCGAGCGGGAGCAGGAGATGCGGACCAAGGGCTTCCCGGCGTACACGACGTCTGCGGGCTGGCTCGGCTACTCGGACGAATACGTCCGGCAGGCGGTCGACGAGGCGCTCTCGCAGGGCTTCCGACACTTCAAGATGAAGGTCGGCCGGGACCGCGCCGACGACATCCGGCGCGCGTCGATGATCCGCGACTCGATCGGCCCCGACCGGTTCCTGATGACGGACGCCAACCAGGTCTGGGATGTCCCGCAGGCGATCGACTGGATGAAGGACCTCGCGCCGTTCCGGCCGTGGTGGATCGAGGAGCCGACGAGTCCGGATGACATCCTCGGTCACCGCCGCATCCGCGAGGGCGTCGCGCCCATCGGCGTGGCAACCGGCGAGCAGTGCCACAACCGCGTCATGTTCAAGCAGTTCCTGCAGGCCGACGCGATCGACTTCGTACAGATCGACGCCTGCCGCGTGGGTGGCGTGAACGAGAATCTCGCGATCCTGCTGATGGCCGCGAAGTTCGGAAAGCCGGTCTGCCCGCACGCAGGAGGGGTCGGCCTCTGCGAATACGTGCAGCACCTGTCGATCTTCGACCACATCCGGGTCGGGGGCGCCCGCGACGACCGCGTCCTCGAGTTCGTCGACCACCTGCACGAGCACTTCGTCGAGCCGGTGCGCATCGTCGACGGCCACTACGCCGCACCGAAACAGCCGGGCTTCAGCATCGAGATGCTGGCCGACTCGCGCGAAGCGCACACTTGGCCCCACGGTGCTGCGTGGGTCGGACGACGCAAGAACGGCTGATGCCGGCGTCTCGGACCGCCCGGTCCGGATCAGGAGGTCCGAGATTGGTCAGATTCCGGGAACCCGATGCGACCGCCGAGTGGTCTTATCACCGCTACGAATCGGCCGGAATCCCTGATCGAGACGCAAGACCTCGTGATCCGGCTGCTCGCTGCGCGATGTTGCAACATTGCTTTGGGGGCTCCTTTCCTGCCCAAAGAAACATTCCGATCCCGGAAATACTGCCCATGACTCACCTTCGCTGTCTCGCCGCGCTCGCCACGGCGGCTTCTCTCCTGGCCCCGGCGGCTTCGGCCCAGTCCGGCGCGTTCTGCCTCCCGACGATCAGCCCGTTCGCTTCGAACAACGGCGGTGGCGTCGGTGGAGCCGTCTACTTCGACATGACGGTGGCTGGTGCGGTCACCCTCACCGACTTCGTGATGAACTACAGCGCCACGGCCGGCACACCGGTCGGCGTGGACGTCTACACTTGCCAGGGCACCTACGTCGGCAACGAAGGCAACTCCGGCGCCTGGACGCTGGTCTCCTCGGGCACCGGCTCCTCGGCCGGCCTGGACGCTCGGACGGTCTGCACCCTCGGCACGCCGGCGCTCCTCGTTCCGGGCACCTACGGCATCGCCCTCGTCGCCGTCGGCAGCGCGCACCGCTACACGAACGGCAACGGCACGAACCAGAGCTTCTCGGACGCGATCCTGAGCCTGTCGCTCGGCGCGGCCACCAACGTTGCGTTCGGCGGCTCGCCGTTCTCGCCGCGCGTCGCGAACATCGAGGTCTGCTACACGCCGGGCGCCGGCTTCGCGTCCCACCTCCCGGTCGGCGACGGCTGCGGTCGGGGTGACCCGGCCAGCTTCTACGAACTCTTCGATGGCGCCGGCAATCCGAACGACCTCGCCAACAGCCCCGGCCTGACCGCCTTCTGGACCGGCCAGAGCTACGTCATCACGCCCGGCGCCCAGCCGATCGTGACCCCGAGCGCGACCGCCATCAACCTCGGCCTCGGCGACGACACCACGGCCCAGGTCACGCTGCCCTGGCCGCTCCAGACCCAGGCCGGCACCATCCAGGACATCTTCGTCGCATCCAACGGCTACGTGTCCTTCACGCCGACCACCACATCGGACTTCACCGAGTCGGTCGGCGAGCTCCTCGGCAACGCCGAGACCCGCATCGCGGTCTACTGGGACGACCTCAACCCGGCCTCGGCCTCGACCCTCGGCGGCGTCTTCGTCGAGCAGGATCCGTCCAACGCCAACGTCTTCCACGTCACGTGGGACCAGGTGGTCGAGTTCGGCGGCTCCACGCTGAACACCTTCCAGCTCAGCATCAACGCCGGTGGCGGCTACGAGCTGAAGTACGGCGACATGGCCGCCCTCGACGGCCTCGTCGGCTACTCGCCGGGCAACGGCGCCGGAGACCCGGGCAGCACCGACCTGACCGCGATCAACGGCGCGATCGTCCTCGGCGACGACCGTCCGGCCGTGAAGCTGGCGGGCGTCAACCGTCCGGTCATCGGCCGGACCTCGACCCTCGAGACGCGTGACATCCCGACCGGCGCGATCTCCGGCTTCCACATCATCGGCACCAACCAGATCCCGGGCGGCGGTCTCGACCTGTCCCTGGTCTACATGCCGGGCTGCCGGCTCTACGTGGCCGCGGACGTCACGGTTGGCTTCGCGATCACCGGGGCGACCGCTCAGCACAACCTGAGCATCCCCAACAACGCCTCCCTCGCCGGAGCGCACCTCTACTCGCAGTCGATCGTCGTCGTCCCGGGCGTCAACCCGCTGGGCGTGGTGACGACCAACGCCATCGACAGCACCATCGACGCCAACTGACCCCAGTGGCGCCGGGCCTGCGGGGAGACCCGCGGGCCGTGAGGGCAGAGCCCTCCTCGACGGCCGCGTCCGGACCCAGGTCCAGGCGCGGCCGTTTGCGTTCGCAAGCGGCACCATCGTGCGTCCACGGCTGGGACTGTGGGGTTACGCACGCGGCGAGCAGGGGAGAGAATCCAAGGAGCCTTCTCCCTCCCCTCCAGCAGACCAGCCTGGCTGGTCCGCTCCATCCGACGCACCCGGTTGCTACCCGTGTCCCGATTCGCTTCCGCAGCCACGCTGGCGTGGGCCCTCGCACTCCCCGTCGCCGCGCAGTCCGGCCCGTTCTGCCTCCCGACGATCCAGCCGTTCGCATCGGACAACGGAGGCTCGATCGGAGGCGTCGTCTACCTCGATCTCGACACCCGGGGCCACGACCTCGAGATCACCGAGCTCGTCCTCAACACGACCGCGACCGGAAGCGTCGGAGTCGACGTCTACCTGATCCCCGGAACCCACGTCGGGAACACCGGCAGCCCCGTCGGATGGGCACTTGCCGGTTCGGGCTCGGGGGTCGGCGCGGGGGTCGACCTGCCGACCCGCATTCCGCTGTCGAGCGCCGTCTGCGCTGCTTCCGGCACCTACGGACTCGCGCTGGTCGGAGTCGGTCTCGATCACCGCTACACCAGCGCCACGGGCGCACTCCAGACGTTCGCGGACCAGAACATCC
>JBEAPQ010000014.1:0-11046 GCA_041164325.1 Planctomycetota bacterium
GTCGATCTTGAAGACGAGGAGGTCGTCGCGCGCATCGTCGTCGACGCGCATCAGCAGGAGCCCGCTGACGTCCTCCGCGACCATCCGCGTGCTGGCCTCGGTGAACTGCGGGCCCGCGGCCCCACCGAGGAACGACCAGACCTTGCGGCGATGCGCGACGACGTGGTCGAGGATGCCGTCCCCGTCCAGGTCGCCGCTCTGGTACTGCTGCCGGTCGGTCAACACCGCGGTGCGCCCGAGCTGCACCGACGCCCGCGGCGTCGTGTCGACGAAGATCCCGAGGTCGACCTCGATCGGCTCGGCCGCGAACGTGCCGTCCGGGCCCTGCAGGAAGAACCGCCGCCGCGGACCTTCTTCGACGCGCAGGTCCGGACGACCGTCGCCGTTCACGTCGAGGATGTCGAGGCTCGGGACGCGCACGCGGTTGACGAGGGTCGCGGTCAGCGCATCGGCGCGCGACCGCATGCTGTGGCCGAAGTCGACCGGCAGCGACTGGGACAGCGCGAACGAGATCGATCCTGCCTCGCCGTCGCGGAGCCAAAGTTCACAGACCTCTCCGCGCGGCACGAGCAGGTCGGCCCGGCCATCGACGTTGAGGTCGACGAGGAAGTCGACGAAGACCGGGGCGCCGGTGCGGAACCCGAGCCGAGCCGCAGCGCTCACCAAGGTCGCTTCGGCCGCGAAGACCGGGCCCGGCTCGAGCGCATGGAACGCGAGACCGCCCGTCCCGAGGACCACGAGGTCCGTGTCCCCGTCCTCGTCCAGATCCGCGAGCGCCAGCGCACTGGCGGCCGGCACCCCGAGCGTGATCGCCGGCCCGAGGGCCTGCATGCGACCGTCACGGAGGCCCAGGATCTGGACGACGCCGTCCGGAGCGACGGTCACGAGTTCGGTTCGACCGTCGCCGTCGAGGTCCCGGAGCGCGTGCGCGGTGACGAGCCCGTCGCATGCCGCGGTTCCGGCGACCTCGACGCGGAGTCCCGGCTCCTGCGGACACGCCCAGGGGGCAGACGCCGCGAGCGCACACAGAGAGAGCAACGAACGTCGCATCAACGGAAGCCCTCCACGACGACCACCTGGTCCTTCTCTTCGAGCAGCAGGACGGTCCCGCGCGCGCTCCGACGCACCGAAACCCTGGCCTCGGGCTGGCTGGCGAGGGTCCAGACCGGGTCGCCAACGGTGAGCCCACGCCCGCGCCGGGTCACCGGGAGCACCCGGAGCACGCCGTCACCGAGCCGGACGAAGAGGTCGCGGATTCCGTCCCCGTCGAAGTCCGAGACGAACTCGATCAACGCGCGATCCGCAGCGCGGAGGCCGTCCGTCGGCACCTCGACGCGGTGGACCAGTGCGACCGGGCGTCGGAAGCGCAGCGCATCGTCCCCGCCCCGGCCCAGGAACACGTTGATCTGCGCATCGAACGCCTTGCGGCCCCCGCCGGCGAGCGCATCGACGAGGTCGGTGCGCAGCGAGCCGATCACGAGGTCCTGGACGCCGTCGCCGTCCACGTCCGCGAAGCGCGGCGCGCTGACGAAGCCCTGCAGCAGGAGCCGCTCGTCCGCCTCGTCGGCGAGGCGCGCTCCGCCCTGACCGCGGTGCACTTCCAGCACGCTCCGCACTTCGTCCTCTTCGGTACGGCCCGATGCGCGCACGAACTCGGCGCGGCCGTCGCCATCGAGATCCACGCAGTCGGCGAACGAAGAGGGATCGAACAGCGGCGTGCCGCGCTCGGGCAGCTCGATGACCGCCGACGGCTCGGCGTCGTAGTGGCCGCCTTCTTCCTGCTCGAACACGACGAGTCGGGAACCGACCAGGACCGCGACGTCGCGCCGCCCGTCCGCGTTCCAGTCGACGAGCCGCGGCGCGCCGACCTCGTGCGTGACCTCGACGAGGAAGCTCGGCTGGCCCGAGTCCCCGAACCGGATCTCGCCCGAACCGCGCTGCGCTTCGAACCGTGCGAGGTTGCGCTGACGGTCCGTCGCCACCGCCGCCGGCAGCACGAGACCGCTCTGCACGAAGGTCGCGGCATCGCTGTCGCCGCCGCGCCGCTGCACGAAGACACCGAAGCCCCCGACCTGCGGGAGGACCAGGTCGTCGAGGCCGTCACCATCGAGATCGGCCACCCCCTCCTGGAACGCGAAGGCGTAGCGCGGACTCGGCGGCTGCCACAGCAGGTCGAAGCTGCCGATACTCCGGTAGCTCGGGCGCTCGGCGTCGGCAGGCCAGACGACCGCGACCACGCGCGACGGCGACAGCAGCACGAGCTCGGTGCCCGGACTCGGATCGACGTCGGCCATGACGAAGGCCACGACGTCCCGCGGCAGAGGCAGCCTGCGATCGGCCGGCGCGCGCAGCGCGGGTGTCCCTTCGCGGCGGAGGCACCAGACGATCTCGCGTCCGACGTCGTCGCCCGCCCGCAGCGACACGACCAGGTCGTCGCCGCCGTTCCCGTCTGCGTCCGCCACGACCACGTCGTGGATCGACCGCTCGGGGAACTGCACGTAGCTGACGGCCGGTTCCTGCGCCGCACCGAGCGTGGCGAACGCGGAGCTGAAGAGTGCGGTCCACCTCATCCGTCCACCTCCAGCAGCCGGTCGGCATCGCCTCCGCCGAACCGGATCAGCCACAGGAGCCGGAGCTCCCACGCGGCCTGTGTGCGCTCGTGACGGATCACGCCGAGGAGGACCGAGGTCTCGGCACGCCCTCGCTCCGCCGTGTAGCGGAACAGCGGCGGAATCGTGACCTCGCGGAGTGTCTGGGCGCGCTCGCTGACCGGGAGCTCCATCGACTGGACGACGCCCTCACGCACGAACTCGACCTCGAGCGCGTCGCCCGCTGCCGCCGCCGTTGCGATCGCGCCGATCAGCACCTCCGGATGCGCCAGCTCCTCGCCCCCCACGGACTTCAGCAGATCGCCGAACTGGAGGCCGGCCTGTCGCCACGGGCTCCGCCGCGACAGCCCGACGAGGACCGCTCCGGCACCCGGCCCGAGCCCGGCCGCGCGCGCCTCGACCTCGGTCGCCGTCCTCACGACGACACCGACGTGCTGCTCTTCGCGGAAGCGCTCGGCAGGCTGGCGGTCGGGCGCTCGCAGGCGCGGAACCGGAGCCAGCGTGGCGCGCCCGCGGCGATTGGCCCGGTCGAAGACCACGTCGAGCGGCTCACCCGGAAGTGCCGCCAGCTCGACCGCGCGCCAGTCCGACGGGTAGGCCAGCGCGCGCCGCGCACTGCCCGTCCCGGCCTCGAGCAACAGATCCCCGACGCGGAGGCCTGCGGCGTCCGCCGGGGAGTTCTCGACGATCCGGACGATCTCGATGCCGCTCGGCCCACCGCCCAGCAGGTCGTCGAGCGTGCCGCGCGCGTCGGCGACGTGCACCCCCGTGAAGCAGCCGAAGGAGAGACCGGCCCGCGCCACCTCGTCATCCGGCTCCTCGAACAGCGCGAGCGGCTCGTCCCAGTCCTGCAGCGGAGGCGACTGGCGAGGCAGGTCCGTCGCGCACGCCGTCAGCGACAACAGCAGGAGCGGGAGGATGCGCGCGGCAAGGTCAGACATGGGAGGGACCGTTCTCGGCCGGAAGATCAGGGAACGCGGAGGCGGGACAGCAGCATCACACCGAGCAGGACGCCCGCACCCACCCACGCCAGCGGGGCCACGATCAGCGTGTCTTCGTGGGCGAACCACGCGTCGGCGCTGCCGATCGACACCTCGACGAAGTAGTCGATCGGCGAACCGTTGCCGAACGGCGACGGAAGGTAGCTCGTCGGCACCCAGGCCCCCAAGCCGGCTGACCGCGTGAAGCCGCGGAACAGGTCGAGGACGAGAAAGCCGAACAGCGCGGTGCTCAAGGCCCAGACCGGGCGACGCACGGCGGCCCCGATCGCAAAGCCGAGCACCGACAGCGCGAACAGCGGCAGGATCGGCGCCCAGATCAGGTCGGGCACGAGCGGCCACACATCGACCGCTTCGATCCACAGCTCGGGCTCCCCCTTGCGCGTGACCTCGAAGCGATCCCCGAACTCGAAGTAGGCCCGCGCCGACAACCAGGCTGCGGCCAGAGCCGCCCCGTATGCCACGACGACGGCGACGAGCAGGGCCCAAGCCTTGCCGAAGACGACGTGGTGTCGACGCAGCGGACGGAGCACGACGTTGCGCAGCGTGCCCGCGCCGAGCTCGCCGGCAATCGACTGGGAGCCGACCGCGACCGCCACGACGGCGACCGCGGGCAGCGAAGCCACGAGCCCCCGACCGAGCGCCTCGAAGGCCGTCACCGTCGACGTGCTGAACAGCGCGCCTGACTTCACTTCGGCGAGGCGCACGGCGTGGTCCTGGGCCAACGCCGCGATCCGCTGCCACGCGAGGAACGCGGGCACGGCGACCAGCAGCGCGGACGCGACGCGGCGGGCGTTGCGGCGGAGCTCGTGCCGCGCCATCCGCAGAGTCGGACGCCTGGGCGCGAGCTTGGGGTCCGGCCGACCCGGTTCGGGGGCTGGCATCGGCGGTGGCCCGGCGCGCCCGGCCTCCCCCGACAGTCCGAGGTAGACCTCCTCCAGCGTCGTCGGCCGCGGCGCGATGCGACGCACGTCGACGCCCGCCTCGACGAGGGCGCGCACGAGGACTTCCGGCGGCGTGTCGCCAACCTCGACCAGCCCGCGGTCGACCGGGCGCACGCCGAGGGACGCGAGCACGGGCCCAGGCTCTCCACCGACGGTCTCGAGCTCGTAGCGACCGCGCGCGGTCGCGAGCAGGGTGTCGGTCTCGGCCTCGAGCAGGAGGCGCCCCTGCCGCAGCACGCCGATGCGGTTGCAGAGCCCGGTCAACTCGTGGAGCTGGTGGCTCGACAGCACGACCGTCATGCCCTCACCGCGGGTCAGCCGGCGGAGCACCTCGCGGAGCTCGGCGATGCCTTCGGGGTCCAGCCCGTTCTGCGGCTCGTCGAGCAGCACGTAGCGCGGACGGCCGAGCAGCGCCTGCGCGAGGCCGAGCCGCTGGCGCATCCCCTGCGAGTAGGTCCGGACCGGGCTCGAGCCACGTTCGGCGAGCCCCACGAGCTCGAGGCAGCGCGCGGCCTCGAGCCGGGCGTCCTTGCCCGCGAGTCCCTGCAGGCGCCCGAGCTCGACGAGGTTCTCGCGCCCACTCGCCCAGGCGTGGAACCCCGTCACCTCGATCATCCCGCCCATGCGGGCTCGGGCTTCGAGCGGGTGCTCGTCGATCGCGAAGCCGTCGACGAAGACCCGCCCCCGCGTCGGCCGATCGAGGCCGAGCGCGATCCGCATCGTCGTCGTCTTGCCCGCACCGTTGTGGCCGATGAAGCCGTAGCAGTCGCCCGGCTCGACGCGCATGTGGACGCCAGTCAGGCTGGTACGGCGTCCGTAGCGGTGGTCGATGTCGACGAGTTGGAGGGCCATGCGAACGGGGAACCGCGGACTGTAGCCGCGGCGGCCCCGCGCCTCACGCGAGGATCGCCGACACCGGCGTCGCCGGCTCGACGGTCGTCAGCCGGACGTCGAGGCCCTGGTGCTTGACGCTGAGACGGGAGTGGTCGATGCCGAGCAGGTGCAGGATCGTCGCGTTGAGATCCCGGATGTGCACCGGATCACGAACGATGTTGTACGAGAAGTCGTCGGTCTCGCCGTGGACGACGCCACCGCGGACGCCGCCGCCCGCAGCCCAGATCGGGAAACAACGCGGGTGATGGTCCCGCCCGTAGTTCTCCCGGCTCAGCGCACCCTGGCTGTAGACGGTGCGGCCGAATTCCCCACCCCAGAGCACCAGGGTGTCGTCGAGGAGCCCGCGGCGCTTCAGGTCCTGGACGAGGGCCCAAGACGGCCGGTCGACGTCACCGCACTGCTTGGGAAGGTCTCCCGCGATGTTGCCGTGCTGGTCCCAGCCGCGGTGGAAGATCTGCACGAAGCGCACGCCGCGTTCGATCATCCGCCGCGCGAGCAGGCAGCTCGCGGCAAAGGACCCGGGCTCCCGGACCGCCGGCCCGTACATCGCCAGCGTCTCGTCGCTCTCCCCGCTCAGGTCGACGAGCTCCGGCACCGAGCTCTGCATCCGGAACGCCATCTCGTACTGGGCGATGCGCGCCTGGATCTCCGGGTCCCCGACCTCCTCGTAGCGACGTTCGTTGAGCGCGGCGAGGCGGTCGAGCATCGCGCGGCGCGCGCGCGGATCGACGCCAGCCGGGTTCCGGAGGAAGAGCACCGGGTCGCCCTGGCTCCGCAGCGAAACGCCCGCGTGCTCGCTCGGCAGGACGCCAGCACCCCAGAGCCGCTGGTACAGCGCCTGCGCGTCCTTCCGCCCGCTCCACTTCGGCGTCATGACGACGAAGGCCGGCAGGTCCTCGTTCATCGCGCCGAGTCCGTAGCTCAGCCACGACCCCAGGCTCGGCCAGCCGGGCAGCTGGCGGCCCGTCGCGATGTAGGTGATCGCCGGATCGTGGTTGATCGCCTCGGTCCAGACCGAGCGGACGATCGACAGGTCACCGGCCATGCTCCCCATGTGCGGCAGGAGCTCGCTGAACCACGCCCCGTCGCCGCCATTGTCGTAGCGCGTGAACTTGTAGCGACTCGGGGCGAGCGGGAACCGCGCCTGGCCCGACGTCATCGTCGTCAGGCGCTGCCCGCGTCGGATCGACTCGGGCAGGTCCTGGTCGAACATCGCGTCGAGCTTCGGCTTGTAGTCGAGCGTGTCGATCTGCGACGGCCCGCCGGCCATGAACAGCCAGATCGCGCGCTTGGCCCGCGGCGCGAAGTCCGGACCCCGGCGGCGCACCGGATCGGCCGGCGATGCGGCCGCGGCGTCACGGCCCAGCAGGCCGGCGAGCGCCGCTGCGCCGAGACCGTGGGTCGCGCTGCGGCGGAAGAACGCGCGGCGCGTCTCGAGGAGGCAGGCTTCTTGGATCGGGTCCATCGTGCTTCTGGGCTCCTCGGGGTCAGTTCTTCTGGACGAGTTCGTCGAGGTTGAACAGCAGGTTCGCACCCACGGTCCAGGCGGCCAGGTCGATCGGATCGAGCGCCGGGTCCGGCGGGGCGTCGCCGATCGCGATCAAGGCACGCGCGCTGTCGGGATCGGCGGCGAACGCGGCGCGCTGCTCGTCGACCAGCGCCGCGACCTCGGCGACTTCGGCAGGCTCCGCGGGTCGCGCCAGCGCCACCGACAGCGCCCACGCCGCACGCGTCTGCACGTCGCCCGGCTGCGCGAGCACGCGGCTCGCCATCCCGCGCGCGCACTCGACGAACTGCGGATCGTTCAGCAACAGCAGCGCCTGCAGCGGCGTGTTGGTCCGCTCGCGGCGCACGCGGCACGACTCACGGCTCGGCGCGTCGAAGATCGCCATCTGCGGCGGCGGCGCGGTCCGCTTCCAGAACGTGTAGATGCTCCGGCGGTGGACCTTGTCGGGACCGCGGTCCGCACTGAAGTTCGCGGTGTTGGAGCCGACGTAGCCGACGGCCTTCCAGAGCCCTTCCGGCTGCGGCGGCTTGACCCCGGGGCCGCCGAACTGCTCGACGAGCAGACCGCCCAAGAGGAGCGCCTGGTCCCGGACCACCTCGGCATCGAGACGGTGCCGCGGACCACGGGCCAGCAGCCGGTTCTCGGGATCGCGCGCGTAGCCGTCGCGCCCGACCGACGACGATTGCCGGTAGGTCGCCGAGAGCACGAGCTCGCGCATCAGTGCCTTCACGTCCCAACCGCTGTCGCGGAACCGGAGCGCCAGCTCGTCGAGCAGGGCCGGATGGCTCGGCGGCTCGCCCTGGTTGCCGAAGTCCTCGGCCGTCTTGACGAGGCCCGTGCCGAAGACCTGCTGCCAGAAGCGGTTGACGGTGACGCGTGCGGTCAGCGGGTTGTCGTCGCCGACGAGCCACTGCGCGAGACCGAGCCGGTTGCGCGGCAGGTCGTTCGCCATCGGCGGCAGGAACACCGGCGTCGCGCGCTCGACCTTGTCGCCCTTCTGGTCGTATTCGCCGCGGCGCAGCAAGAACGCTTCCTTCGGCTCCATCCGCTCGCGCATCACGAGCGTCGTCGGGATCTGACCGTCGAGGTCGCGCTGCTGCTTCTCGACGTCGGCCACCGCCTGCTCGAGCGGCGCGATCACGTCGCGGGAGCCTGCGAAGACGTGGCGGATGAAGTGGTCCCGCACGAGCTTCTGCTGCGCAGGGGTTGGCTCCGCCAGCGAGGCGGCCTCGCGGACGGGAGCAGGCAGCGACGGGTCGTCAGCAGCGCGCCGCGTCCACACGGCCAGCGACTGCAGGTGGCGGTCGTCGTGCTGGGACCACGTCCGCACGCCCGCGTCATCCCAGTGGACGGTCCCACCGACCTGCGTGAACGCCCAGCCGTCGAGCTTGGCGCCCGGCGCGAGGCCCACGTCGGCGATCCCCACCTCGAGCCGGATCCATCCGCCGGCGGGCGGCACGGCCTCCGACACGACGAAGTCGGCGCCGTTGCCGGCCCCCGCACCGTGGCAGGGCGCACCCCAGCGCGCGCGGTGGTTCCAGTTGCCCGCGTGGAACTGCAGCTGGATGCCCTTCGGCGGGTTCTCCGGATCGAGCCAGACGTGCGCGAAGAGCCGGTCCCCGGCCGCGAGCGCGAGCGGGTCGGCAGCGCCCGTGAAGTAGTCCTGGTTGAGGCCCCCGCCCATCGAACGGCGGAGCGAGACCGCACCGCGGTGCGGGGCCGGCCCGCCGTCGGTCGCGCCGACGAAGTTCCAGTGGGCGCCATCGCCCTGGGCGTTCGCGCCGGCCGGCAGCGCATCGTCGATCCACACGATGTCCTCGGCCTCCTGCGGCACCGCACTCTCGATGCCCGCCGCGTCGAAGACCGCGCGCCCGCCGTGCAGCGTGAACGCCATGCCGTCGACGACCGCGCCCGGCAGGAACCCGACGTCGCGCGCTGGAACGGCGAGCCGCACGTAGCGCCCGGTCGCCGGCAGGTCCCCGACCCGGTGGCGGCTGACCGTGTCCGGCTGTCCCCAACCGATCACGTCTTCTCCCCAGAACGCCCGATGCTCCCACCCGCGGCCGTCGCCGAACCACTGGAGCATGATCTCCCGCGGCGGATTCGCCGGGTCGATCCACACGTGCGCGAACAGCACGTCGCCGTCGCCCACGCGGAGCTTCTGGCCGGCCATCTCGACGAAGTGCTGGTGCAGCCCTTCGCCCCGGCGCGCCATCGCGCGGGTGCCCGAGTGGACCGGGCTGTCGACCCAGTCGAAGCCCTGGCCACCACCGGCCCCCGGCAGCTCGTCGTCGAACCACAGCGTGTCGACGCGCGGCCGCGCATCCTCCGAGCTCGGCGGCTCGGCGTACTCGAACGCGTCGACCGCGGCCTCGACCGCCGCGACCGCATCGTCCCGCGCCGACGCGAGCTCTGCGGCGCGCTGCTCCTGCGCAGCGCTCGCCACCTTGACGACCGGCTCGTGCGCCTTGGCGTTGCCGTCCATCGGCGACCCGTCCTCGTTGTTGAGGAACGCGAACAGCTGGTAGTAGTCCCGCTGCGTGATCGGATCGAACTTGTGGTCGTGGCAGGCCGCACAGCCGACCGTCAGGCCGAGGTAGACGGTGCCGAGCGTGTCGACGCGGTCGACGACGTTGCGGACGTAGACCTCTTCGACGATCGACCCGCCCTCGGCAGTCGAAACGTGCGCGCGGACGAAGCCCGTCGCGATCTTCTGCGCGAGCGTCGCATCGGGCAGGAGGTCGCCGGCGAGCGCTTCGACGAGGAACTGGTCGAAAGACTGGTTGTCGCGGAACGCCGCGATCACGTGGTCCCGGTAGGGCCACATCTCGCGGTAGTTGTCGAGGTGCAGGCCGTGGGTATCGCCGTAGCGCGCCGCGTCGAGCCAGTAGCGCGCCATGTGCTCGCCGTAGCGCTCCGACGCGAGCAGGCGGTCGACGAGGAGCTCGTACGCATCAGGCCGTTCGTCCTGGACGAACGCTTCGACCTCCTCTGGCGTCGGCGGCAGCCCCGTCAGGTCGAGGTGAACGCGGCGGACCAGCGTGTAGGGATCGGCCTCGGGGGCGGGTGCCAGACCTTCCGCCGCGAGCCGGGAGAACACGAACCGATCGATCCACGAGCGCTCGCGCGCCGCGTGCGGGCCGGACGACTGGGGCGCACGCCGGCGGATCGGCTGGAACGCCCAGTGCTCCTCCCACGGCGCACCCGCCTCGATCCAGCGGCGCAGCAGGCCCTGCTCGGCCGCCGCCAGCGGGTCACCGGTCTCCGGCGGCGGCATCCGCTCCTCCGGATCCTCATGGCCGATGCGGCGCAGGATTTCGCTGGCCTCCGCATCCCCGGGCACGATCGCGCGCCCGCCGCCGCGGAGCCGTCCGAACGCACCCTCGCGCAGGTCGAGGCGCAGACCGGCCTTCCGGGACTTCTCGTCGGGCCCGTGGCAGGCGAAGCAGCGGTCCGACAGGATCGGCCGGACATCGCGCGCGAAGTCGACGGCTCGCTCCTGGGCTCCGACCTGGCTCACAGCTCCGGACAACAGCGCAACGGCGAGCAGGGCGGGGCGGGCGTCGAGCATGCGTTGATTCAACCGGTCGGGCGCCCCAGTGAAAAGGCGCGTGATCGGACCGCCGCTACGACACCTGACGACGCTGCACGCGCGCGTAGGCGTAGGCCCCGGCCAGCAGACCGAGTCCCAGGACGCCGGTCGCGAGGATGCGGTAGGGCGTGTCGACACCGGCGAGATCCCAGGCGACGACCTTGACCGCCACGAAGCTGAAGCCGACGAGGCCGACCCAGCGGAGCGCAGGAACCGCACGCGCAAATCCGACCGCCAACAGGAGCCCGGCCACGGCCAGCGTGTAGAGGCTGACCGCGACGTTCCGCGGCCCTTGCTGCCACGACGCCCCGATGTCGAGGAGCTCAGCCAGGCCCGTCCCGTAGACGACGGCCAACCCGGCACCGGCGAGGAAGGCCTGCTCCCAGCCCTCGCCGCCGCGCATCCTCCCGCGTGCCGCCGCCATCAGCGTCACGACCACCGCCGAGGCGGCACAGCGCCAGTTGAGGAACGGCCAGGTGCCGACGAGCGCAACTTCACCCTG
>JBEAPQ010000015.1:0-5496 GCA_041164325.1 Planctomycetota bacterium
GGCCGCGGCGAACTCCGCAAGGAGATCCTCTACGAACTCGGCGGCGTGGCCGAGGCCCAGGGCGACCGCGACGCGGCGCTCCGCCACTACGCCGCCATCCTCGAGACCGACTACGGCTTCCGCGACGTCGCGGACCGCGTGCAGACGCTCAAGGCGCACTGAGGTCCGCCGGAAGCCCAACCCGAACTGATACCCCTTTCGATACCCAAGTACCCATGGCTCACAGCAAGCAGGCGAAGAAGCGCATCCGCCAGAACGACAAGGCCCGACTCCGCAACAAGGCCGTGTCCTCGAAGATGCGCACGCTGGTCAAGCGCGTCATGACGGCCGCCGAGACCGGCGACAAGGCGACGGCCGAAGGCACGCTGGCCTCGGCGATCCAGGCTGTCGACAAGGCAGCCAAGAGCAACGTGATCCACCGGAACGCCGCCGCCCGCAAGGTCAGCCAGCTGACCCGTGCGGTCCAGAACGCCGGCGCCTGAGGATCGGACGGCCGCCGTGGCCGGTCCCAGCTCGTCCAAGCGTTCGTGTTGCCTGCCGGTTCGCGACGAACGGACGGTCAGCATGCGGCCCGAGGCGCGGCGTGGACCACGCCTCGGCTTCGCGCCAAGCCTGACGAGGCCGGGACGGTGAAGGCTGCCGAGGTCAGAGGGACTTCGGCTTCCGCGGCGCGAGGTGCCCGCACGGCTCGTGTCCGCCGCAACGAAGGAACGGTCGATCGGGCCGTCCGCTCGCTCCGCACCGCCGGAGTCTGGCGGGCCGCGACTTTTCTTCGTCCGGCCGGGAGTTTTGCGCGAACCGACGCATCGTCGCCGAACTCGCGGTCCGCTCGGCCCTGTTCCAAGGTCCTTGCGGAGAGGGGTGCTTCCCGCACCCGACCCAGGTGACTCTTCCGAGCCCGTTGCCGGCCCGCCGGACACGGGCGCATTTGTTCTCCTCCTCGGCGGTCGCGACGGCCAGGGCCCGATGGCCCGACCCGCGCGTCCGCCGACGTTCGTGATCTCGAGTCGGAATCCATGATCAAGGTCGACAAGATCAGCAAACGCTTCGGGTCGATCCTCGCCGTCGACGGCATCTCGTTCGAGGTGAAGACGGGCGAGGTCCTCGGCTTCCTCGGTCCCAACGGGGCCGGAAAGTCGACGACCATGAAGATCCTCACGTGCTTCCTGACCCCGGACGGTGGATCCGCCGAGGTCGCTGGCTGTGACATCCTCGAGGACCCCGTCGGCGTGCGCGCGCGCATCGGCTACGTGCCGGAGAACGCGCCGCTCTACGACGACCTGTCGGTGGACGCGTTCCTGCGGTTCATCGGCGACGTCCGCGGGATGGGAGGCGCTCGCCTCCGCGACGCGCTCGACCGCGTCGTCACGCAGTGCTCGCTCGAGGGCGTCGTGCACCAGCGCATCGAGACCCTCTCGAAGGGTTTCCGGCGCCGCGTCGGGCTCGCCCAGGCGCTGCTCCACGATCCAGGCACGCTGATCCTCGACGAGCCGACCGACGGCCTGGACCCGAACCAGAAGCACCACGTGCGGGAGATGATCCACGCGATGGGCAAGGAGAAGTGCATCGTGATCTCGACGCACATCCTCGAAGAGGTCGATGCGGTGTGCTCGCGGGCGATCATCATCGCGAAGGGCCGCGTCCTGGCCGACGGCACGCCGGCCGAGCTGACGGCCCGCGGGGACGGCAAGCTCGAGAACTACTTCCGCGAGATCACGGCAGTGGGAGGTGCGGCATGAGCGCGACGACGGCAGTCTTCAAGCGCGAGCTGCGCGGCTACTTCGGCACGCCGGTCGCCTACGTGTTCCTGGTCGTCTTCCTGGCGCTTTCGGCGTTCCTGACGTTCAGCCAGGGCTTCTTCCAGATGCGCGATGCGAGCCTCCGGGTCTTCTTCGCGAACCTGCCCGGCCTGTTCGCACTGTTCGCTCCGGCGATCGCGATGCGGATGTGGGCCGAGGAGCGGCGGACCAAGACCGTCGAGCTGCTGCTGACGCTGCCGGTCACGGTCAAGCAGGCCGTGCTCGGCAAGTTCCTGGCTGGCTGGGCGTTCTTCGGGATCGCGCTGCTCCTGACCATGTCGATGGTCATGACGGTCGCCTACCTCGGCGATCCGGACCCGGGCCCGGTCTTCACCGGCTACCTCGGCGCGTTCCTGATGGCGGGGGCCTACCTCGCGGTCGGCGCGTTCTTCTCGGCGATGACCAAGAACCAGGTCATCGCGTTCGTCCTCGGTGCCGCTGCCTGTGCGCTCCTCGTCTACTCCGGTTCGCCGGCCGTCGTCGACGCGCTCCAGGGTGTGCCGCTGCTCGGCCGGCCGCTCGCGCGGTTCGTCGAGTCGATGAGCTTCCTGACGCACTTCGACGTGCTGCAGCGCGGGCTGATCGAGTTCCGGGATCTGTTCTTCATGCTCGGCATCACCGGCGGTTTCCTGGCCGCGACGGTCGTGATGCTCGACGAGTCCAAGGCGCGCTGAAAGGGAGGCCGATCCGATGTCCAGCTACCAGCGTTCGTCGCTCGCGGTCGTCTTCATCCTGCTGATCACGTTCTGTGGCACCTTCCTCGTTTCGGAGGGCACCCAGAACATCGGTCGGATCGACACGACCCAGGCCGGCGTCTACTCGCTCTCCGAGGGGACCCGGAACATCGTCGGCCGGCTGCAGAAGCCTCTGACGATGAAGTTCTTCTACTCGAAGGACCTCGTCGACCGTCTCGGGGTCGACCAGCTCCGCGACCTGAACAACTACTACTACTACGTCCGCGACCTGCTCCTGACCTACGCCCGGGAGTCCGGCGGGCGCCTGCAGCTGCAGGAGTACGACCCGCAGCCGTTCTCGGACGCCGAGCAGGAGGCCGACCGCCTGAAGATCCGCCGCATCTGGGACGTCCAGAACGCAGGCCTCTACTTCGGTCTGGCCGTGACCAGCAAGAGCGGCGCGGAGCAGGTGATCGACATGTTCGACCCGCGCAACCAGGCGCAGGTCGAATACCAGGTCAGCGAGGCCGTCGAGCTCGCGACCAAGCCCGCCAAGAAGACGATCGGCGTGCTGAGCTCGCTCGACATCACCGGCGGCGACATGTCCGACATGATGCGTCAGATGATGGCCATGCAGGGCCAGCAGGTGACGCAGCCGTGGGGCGTGATCGAGGTCCTGCGCCGCTTCTACGACGTCAAGGACGTCGCGAAGGACGCGTCGGAGATCGATCCGGAGATCCAGTACCTGCTGGTCGTCCACCCGAAGGACCTGCCGGACGCGACGCTCTACGCGATCGACCAGTTCGTGATGCGAGGCGGCAAGCTGATCGCGTTCGTCGACCCCTACGCGCCGATCGCGGATCCCGCTCCGCGTAACCCGCAGAACCCGTTCGGCGGCATGAGCCACGACGACGCGAGCAGCCTCAACCGGCTCCTCGACGCCTGGGGCGTGACCGTGCCGTCCGGCAAGTACGTCGGCGACCCGAACCTGATGCAGCCGATGCCGACGCGGCGTGGGCGGCAGAACCTGGTCGGCTTCCTCGACCTGAACGCGGCGGACGGCGCTGGGATCAACCCGGATGAGGCGGTCGCCCAGGGGCTCGCCCGCCAGCTGCTCGCCTACTTCCCCGGCACGGTGGAGACCGCGGCCGAGGTGCCGACCGGCGTGACGTTCACGCCGATCCTCCGCACGACGCCGGAGGGCAACACGTTCACCGTCGAGCGCTTCGAGCTCGCGTCCCCGAACGGCCCTGATCCGGAGAAGATCAACGCGAACTTCAAGTCCGGCGCGACGCCGGTCGCGATCGCCGGACGGATCAGCGGCATCCTGCCGTCGGCGTTCCCGGAAGGGGATCCGAGCGGCGACGACGGGGCGACCGAAGAGGGCGGAGAAGACGCGGCCGACGAGTCGGCGGGCAACGATCACCTCGCCTCCTGCAAGGAGCCGAACTCGGTCGTCGTCGTCGCCGACGTCGACATGATCTCGGATGGCCTGAGCTTCCAGCGGATGCTCGGCGCACTGCTTCCGTTCTCGTCGAACCCCGACTTCGCGGTCAACCTGGTCGACTACGTCGCCGGCTCGACCGATCTGATGAGCGTCCGCTCGCGCGGGCGCTTCGACCGCCCGTTCACCGTGGTCGACGAGATCGAGCGCGAGGCGGACCTGCGGACGCAGGAGCAGGCTGCGGCGATCAACGCCGACATCCAGCGCTTCGAAGCCGAGCTGAGCTCGATGCAGTCGCAGGCCGATGAGGCCAACGTCGGCGTCCTGCGCGGCGAGGCCGTGCAGAAGCAGCGCGACGTCGAGCGCCAGATCCGCGAGAAGCGTCGCGATCTGGTCCGCGTCCAGAAGCAGAAGAACGACGCGATCGAGAGCCTCGAGACCTCGACCCGTTTCCTCAACACGATCGGTGTCCCGCTGGTCGTGCTGCTGGTCGGGCTGTTCCTCGGATTCAACCGGCGTGCCAAGGCCGCCCGCGCCCAAGGAGGTGCCGCATGATCAACGACAAGACGTTCAAGGCGCTCGGCGTCTCGGCCGGGATTCTCGTGGTCCTGTCCGCCTGGGTGGGATCCCGCCAGCCGATCGTGGAGTTCGAGTTCCGCACGGGCCAGCTCCTCGTCGACGACATCGATCCGGCCGCGATCGACGCGATCGAGGTCGCACACGGCGGCGAGTCGGTGACGATGAAGCGCGGCGGCGCTGGCTTCCTGATCGAGTCGCTCCGGAACTACGGTGCGTCGACCAAGGAGGTCAACAACCTGATCCGTCAGGTCCTGGGCATCCGCTGTGCGGCCCGCGTCAGCGATGACGCGTCGTCCCACGCGGACCTCCGCGTTGCCGAAGGCGGCGAAGACACGACGACGGTCCGCTTCCTCGACCAGGACGGGAAGCCGCTGATCGGTGTGGCGCTCGCCGACGCCGAGGAAGGCCAGCAGTACGCGCGCCTGCTCGACCAGGACGAGACGTTCCGCGTCGAGGACTTCGTGACGCTGCGCTCGAAGGGCCTCGACTTCGTCGACAAGCAGCTTCTCAACGTGTCGCGCGACAAGATCGCCCGCGTCGACGTCGCGCCCGCGGAGTCCCAGCCCTACGCGGTCACCGGCACCGAAGACGGCAAGTCGGAGCTCCAGGGCGTGCCCGAGGGCAAGAAGGTCAAGGGCACCGAGCCGGACAGCGTGTTCGGGGCGGCGACGTTCCTGAACTTCACCGACTTCAAGTCGCAGACCGACGTCGGCGAGCTCGCGTTCTCGAGCACCTACGCGGTCAAGACGAAGGACGAAGAGGTCTACCTGCTGTCTTTGGCCCAGGACGGCGAGGACTGGTGGGCCCGCGTCGAGGGGCGCTACACCGGCCCCGAGAAGTTCAGCGTGCCGCAGCTGCCGCCGGATGCGAGCGACGAGCAGAAGGCCGCCAACGCCGAGGTGCTCAAGCGCAACGAGGCGCTGGCCGAAGCCAGCAAGCGCGTGCAGGCGTTCCAGGACCGGCACCAGGGCTGGGTCTACCAGCTGTCGTCCTGGAAGGC
>JBEAPQ010000016.1:0-8952 GCA_041164325.1 Planctomycetota bacterium
CGGATCGTCGACGCGGTCGAGCGGGTAGAGGCGGAAGGTCGGGCTCCGCTCCGTGCAGTCGGTGAACACCGTGACCATCGCGGCGTCCGCCAGGTAGGTGGCGCGACGACCCTTCGCGTAACGCTGGGCCTCGTCCTCGGTCAGCGCGGTCAGCGTTGGCACGGCCGCGCGGACCTTCGCGTGGAGCGTGCCGAAGTCACCGAGACCGTCCGCGATCCCGCCGTCCGGCGCGAAGCCCAGCTCTTCGATCGGGGCGTCGACCGCGGTGAGGATCTGGCGGATCGCGTCCTCGAGCGCGATGCCGAGCACGAAGGTCTCGATGCTCGTCGCCTGCATCCGCGTCGAGCCGCTGATCGCCTGCGGGCCGGTCGTGAGGTTGAGCCGCGTGATTCCCGGCTCTTCGTGGATCTCGCGACTCCGATCGAACGGGCGAAGGACGTCGTCCGGGTTGTTGTAGATGAAGAAGACGCGGTTCTGCGCCGTCTCCGCGTCGTCGTAGAGAGCGCGGGCCGCCTGCGCGGTCCCGATCACCGACGACGTCTCGCCGCCCTCGGTCACGCAGATCACGACGTCGCCCGACTCGATGCGGTGGTCCTCGAGCTGGAGTGCGCCCAAGAGCTTCAGGTCCTCGAAGCCCTCGAGGGACGAGACCAGGGCGCGGTCGCCACCCGTCATCTCGCCGACGACGGCTTCGTGGACTTGGTCGGGGAGCGCGCGGGTCCAAGCAGCTTCCCCATCCGCGAGAGCGCGCCGCCAGAACGGCCGCCAGAACGAGCTCTCCATCTGCTTGGCAAGTCGCCCGGTGGCCCCGCATCCGTAGACGTAGACCCGACGGCCGCCGAGGACGGCGTCGGCGACCGCATCTGCGATGCGCTGGACCGGAATCGGGTCCTCGATCAGGCCCGCGAGGCGCCGCTCGATGTCCCGGTCCACCTCGAGCACCGAACGCAGCGCGGCGGGGACGTCGCGTTGCGCCACGAAGCTCAGGTTCCAGGTCGACCGGTGCCGTTGCTCGGTCTCGAGCGAGTGCAGGTGGAACTGGGTCTGACGCGTGACGTAGTGCTGGGACTCGGGCGAGGGGGTCTGTCCGAGGAGGGCCAAGAGGTGCGACATGCTGGTTTGCGGGACGGTTGGGAGAGACTCCCCGCCCGCGTCGGGTTGCGCAAGCGCGGCACGGAGCCAGCGTCGTCGCGCTGGCATCGGATGTTGGGCGCGGGCTTTCCCCGTTTCTGCGTCCTGTTCCGTCGTCTCGACAGGACCCGCGATCCGCAGGCTACAATTCCCCGGCCTGCCAGCCCCCTAGCGATCCACGTCACCGGGACTTCCGGGACCCGGGACACCTCTCCCATGAACATCCTGATCCGCGCCCTTCCGGCGCTCGCGCTCTCCCTGCCACTCGTCGCGCAGGGTGTCTCCCTCGACAAGCAAGGTGGGGCGCTGCCGGGAATCGCCGCGTTCCCGATCGCAGGCACCGCTGGTGATCAGTACTTCCTGCTGATGTCAGGCATCGAGCAGACGACGCCGGTGCCGAGCCTCGGCATCACGCTCGGCATCACGACGGACCTGATCGACGCCTGCGCGAACACGCCGACCTTCCTCGGCACGCTGGACGGAACGGGCCGTGCGACCGCGGCGTTCCAGATCCCCAACATCCCGGCCCTCGAGTCGCTGCCCCTCTCGTTCCAGGCGATCACTTCGAACGGCACGGTGGCGGACGTCTCGAACCTGGTGCGCCTGACGGCCCAGGTCCCCGGAACCTTCAAGACGTCGCTGACGCAGCCGTCGCTGCCGATCGCCGGCGGGGGAGCCGCGGTTGGATCCGACGGTTCGGTCCTCGTGGTCGGCGGCACGGGCCCCGTCGCGCAGCTCTACGAGTCCCGGACCGAAGAGTGGAGCCTTGCTGGCGCGAGCTTCGGCGTGGGGCTCCTCGCGCAGACGACGGCTCTCGCCGACGGGCGCATCCTGTTCACGGGTGGCCTCGGTCTCAACGGTCAGCCGACGACGGCGGCGGCGGTCTACGACCCCGTGACCCAGCAGACGACGACGCTGGCGTTGGGCACGGCCCGCGCTGGCCATGGCGCCTCGCTGCTCGGCAACGGCCGCGTCCTGATCACCGGCGGCCTCTCGTCGTTCTCGCTGACCGACCCGCTGTCGCTGTTCACCAGCCTGCTCAACACGTCGGAGATCTTCGACCCGGCGACCAACACGTTCTCCGCGGGCAGCCCGATGCTGGAAGCGCGCGCCTTCCACACGTCTTCGTCGCTGACCAACGGGCAGGTGCTGATCGCAGGCGGCCTGTCGCTGCTGCCGATCGTCAACATCCCGACCGTGTCGTTCACGGCCTACCTCTACAACCCGAACTCGGGTGGCTTCGGTCTGCCGGCGCTGATGAACGGTCCGCGCTTCCTGCACAGCGCGGTGGGGCTGTCGAACGGCCGCGTGCTGATCGCTGGTGGTCTCACGCTGGACCTCTCGCAGTTCCTGCAGACGGGCCAGATCCAGGACATCATCATCGGCACCCGCGACGACTGTCAGCTCTACCAGAGCGGGCTGTTCGGGTTCGGCACGTTCACGACCGTGCCGGGGATGCAGGAAGGTCGCGCGGGCGCCGCGATCGCAGCGCTGCCGAATGGTGAGGCGCTGATCGCGGGTGGCTTCCGAGTGACGATCGACATCCCGAACGCCAGCTTCGAGCTGACGGCGACCGGATCGGCTGACCTGTTCTCGCAGGGCCCGAACCGCATCCAGCCGACCGGGTCGATGTCCGCTGCGCGGATCTTCCCGGTGTCCGTCAACCTGCCGGACGGCACGGTCATGATCGTCGGCGGCGGCCTGACGCAGGCCGAGATCTACCAGCGGTGATGCTGGCGCGGAGTCGGCACCGTCGTCCGTCCGCGACGCGACTTCGTCTCGGGCCGGCTGGCGCAGACTCCGGTCGATCTCCGCGGCACGCGTTCGAAAGCTGAACGTGCCGCACAGCGTTCCTCGCGCGTCCCCGAACGCGGGATCGGAGGAACCATGTTCGACGCGGCGATGCTGACGCCGGACGAGCGCGCGGCGCTCGCCGAGGCTCTCGACGACGAGTTCCACGCGTGGGCGATCTACGACCAGGTCGTCCATGACCTCGGGGCGGGACCGCCGTTCACGCACATCCGCGGAGCCGAAAGCAGGCACATCGAGGCGTTGCTGCGCCTCTACCGACGCTACGGGCTCGAGGTCCCCTCCAACCCCTGGGTTGGCAGGGTGGAGCGGTTCGCTTCGGTGCACGACGCGTGTCAGGCCGCGGTGGCTTCCGAGGTTGCCAACGCAGCGCTCTACGACCGGCTTCTCGCTCGGACCAGGCGCGCAGACCTGAGGCGGGTCTTCCAGAACCTGCGGCGTGCCTCGCAGCAGAACCATCTTCCGGCCTTCCGCAGGTGCCTTGCTCGGGAACGAAGCGGATTGCTCCGCTGAGGGGGCACGTCGGGCCAGGGGTGCGCACGAGCTGCGCGATCCATTTCGAGTCCAACGGTGGGACAGGCGAGCGGCGCGACCTCTGTGCGGCGGGCCGTGGAGCAGCCTTCGGTCCAGCGTGGTTCCATCGGATTGCGCTCGCTGGCCGCTCGATCGCGTGCTTCGCGCCCATCTCTGGCTGTCACGGCGAGATCACGCGACTTGCGTTCGAGGATCTCAGCTGTGCATTCCGAGCGGGGGCGGTCGCCGTGACCATCGGAAGCCCGCATGAACCGCAGAGCGCCCCACTCCGCTCTTCCGGAGCTTGCCTTGACAGGCTGGGGCAACGACCTAGGTTCGGTCCTGTCCGACGGCTAGCCACCGGCGCGACACCCTTCTTGCACTCTCAGCCTACCCCGCGCATGGCCGCGGGGCCACGTCTCACGGTCCCCTGCGTGTCTACCCTTCCCCCCACATGGTCGAGAGCGGTGCCTTCGGCGTTCGCTCTGGCTCTCTTGTCCGTTCTTGCGCCCATCGCATCGGCGCAAGGGGTTCCCCCTGGTCTGCAGTCCCTCCGCGCGTTCGGTCCGCCGCCGGTCCCGGGTTTGGACGACTACGTCGTCGACGAGGATGCAGCGATCCTGCTCGGCAAGGCCCTGTTCTGGGATCAACAGGTCGGCTCCGACGGCATGGCCTGCGCCAGCTGTCACTTCCACGCCGGAGCGGACAACCGCGTTGCGCACCAGCTCTCGCCCGGGCCCTCGTTCCGCGACCTCGATGACGTCGTCGCTTCGTGGCAGGCCACGGAGCCGGCGCCTGCCCGTCTGCTGACGTCCTCGCTGGTCTGGGACCCGCTGCAGCAAGAGGCGATTGCGGTCGGGGGTCTTTCCCTCCACACGATGTGCTGGGATGGCACCCATTGGAGGGCGGTTCCCGGCAACCCTGCTCCTCTCGGTGAGACGGCCCTGGCCTTCGACGGGGTCCGCGTGATCGGCGTTGCGAACGGCCGGACCTACCGCTGGACCGGCAGCGGCTGGGCGGACATGGGGGCTCCGGCCCCGAACCTCAGCGGGATGCGCCTCGCGTTCGACGAGGCCCGTGGCCGCGTGGTTGCGTTCGGAGGGCGGGTGCACCCGTTCCTGCTGTCGGACGAGACGTTCGAGTGGGATGGATCGACCTGGACCGATGTGACGCCCGCACTGCGTCCTCCGGCACGGGTCCAGCATGCGCTGGCCTACCACGCCGCGTCCGGGAAGGTTGTGCTGTTCGGCGGGGAGACGGGAACGCCGCCTTCGCTCGTGCGGGTGGCAGACACCTGGACTTGGGACGGCCAGGAGTGGACGCAGGTGAACCCGAGCCACACCCCGTCCCCGCGTTCGGGTCACTCCCTGGCAGGCTCCGCGGAAGTGCTGCTGCACGGTGGTGCCGACGCCGAGGGCAGGCTCCTCGGAGACGTTTGGAGGTGGACGGGCTCCGACTGGGAGTCGGTCGCGTGCGAGAGCGGCACATCGCTGCCGCGCTCCCAGCATGCAGCGATCCTCGTCGGCCCGGCGACGGCCCGCGAGATGCTCGTCTACGAGGCGGCCAACACGGTGGCGACGCCGATGATCCAGCGCCTCCGCCTCGACGTGACGCGTCCGGGTGGCGGCGTCGGGCGACCGGTCGAGCTCGACGTCACGCGCACGGGCGGCGGCGGCACCAACTACCACCTGGCACGGAGCGACTTCCCGTTCCACGTGCTCGAAGACCCGGCCGACCGCGACTCACGCATCCTGTTCGAGTCCGACGACGTGGTGTCGTCCTCGGGTGTGTTCCGCGCCCAGTTCGACGGCCTCCGCGACTCCACGGAGATGTTCGATGATGGTCGTCCCGTCGTGGATCTCATGTTCCACGATGGCGTGCGCAACCTGCGCCGCGTCGAGCCGCGCAACACGCCGACGGTGATCAACGCGATCTTCCAGTTCCGTTCGTTCTGGGACGGCCGCGCCAACAACCAGTTCAACGGCGTCGACCCGTTCGGGCCGCGGAACACGACGGCGCGGGTCCATGAATGGTTCGGCGGTGCCTTGCGGCCCCACCAGGTCGCGCTCACCAACGCGGCGCTCGCGTCGCAGGCCGTCGGGCCTCCGCTCAGCGGTCTCGAGATGTCCTACGTCGGCCGGAGCTTCCCGGACCTCGGTCGCAAGCTGCTCGATCGTCGCGCGCTGCAGTTCCAGCAGGTGGCTGCCGACGACTGCGTGCTCGGCTCGTCCCAGCACAGCTCGACGATGGGGATCGACCAGACCTACCGTCAACTGATCGAGGCTGCGTTCGCGCCGCGATTCTGGTCCGCGCCGTCGGATCGCACCGTCAACGGCTACACCCAGGCCGAGGCGAACTTCTCGCTGTTCTGGGGCCTCGCGCTCCAGCTCTACCAAGGAACGCTGATCTCGGACGACACGCGCTTCGACGACTTCGTCGAGGGCGATCTGACGGCACTGACGCCAGCGGAGCTCCGTGGTCTCGACGTGTTCATGGGGCCTGGCCTCTGCATGGACTGTCACGTCGGTCCGGACTTCACGTCGGCCGGAGCCGGTGGCCACCCAGCGCTCCAGGGCGTGGGCGAAGGCCCGATCGAGCGGATGGCTCTCGCGTTCGATCCCAACAAGCCCTCGCTCTACGATTCCGGTTTCTACAACCTCGGCGTGCGTCCGAGTTCGGAAGACCTGGGGGTCGGCGGCAAGGACCCGTTCGGCAATCCGCTGTCGTTCTCACGGCAGTGGCGGAACTACCTGCGCACGGGCGAACGGTATCCGGATCGCTTCACCGTGAACGTCGACGGGTTCGAGGTGATCGACCCGCGCATCCGGAGCAACCCGGGTCTGCGGGAGATCCGCCGGACCTACGGCATGGACCGCGACGCGGTCGACGGTGCGTTCAAGACTCCTTCGCTTCGCAACGTCGAGCTGACCGGGCCCTTCTTCCACACCGGTGGCGCGGCGACGCTCGAGGAGGTGGTCGAGTTCTACAACCGCGGCGGCAACCGTCGACTGGCGGACAACGGTGGCGACACGACGGGCTCTTGGCCGAACATCTCCAACCTCCACCCGTCGATGATCCCGCTCGGCCTGACGGCCCAGCAACAGGCGGATCTGGTGGCGTTCATGAAGGCTCTGACCGACGAGCGCGTGCGCTACGAGGAAGCGCCCTTCGACCACCCGCAGCTGCTGATCCCGCACGGTCACATGGCTGATCCGCACCACCAGCTCGGTTCGCTGGCAGCCGAAGACCGCGTCGAGATCCTGCCGGCGGTCGGCGAACGCGGCCGTGCCCCGCTCGGCCTCCCGCCGATCCAGCCGTTCGAAGCCGGCCTGCGCTGACCGATCCATGGACGGCGCTGGGGGGCGGAGGAATACTCCGCCCCGATGACGCATATCGCGGCCGCCCACAAGCCCGAGATCCTCGCCCCGGCCGGTTCGGCCGAGGCGCTGGCGGCGGCCCTCGCCCACGGCGCGGACGCGGTCTACTTCGGGCTGCAGGACGGCTTCAACGCGCGGGCGCGAGCCGCGAACTTCTCGCTCGAAGGGCTCGATGAAGTGGTGCGGCGGATCCACCGTGCGGGTGCGCGCGCCTACCTGACGCTCAATACGCTCGTGTTCGAGCAGGAGCTCCCGGCGCTCGAGAACGTCCTGCGCCGGATCGCCGCGTCCGGCGTCGACGCGCTGATCGTCCAGGACCCGGCGGTCTGTCTGCTGGCTCGCGCGGTGTGCCCGGAACTCGAGCTGCACGCCAGCACGCAGATGACGATCGCCAGTCCGACCGGCGCGCGGTTCGCGGCACGGCTCGGCGTCACGCGGATCGTCGTGCCGCGCGAGCTCTCGGTCCGCGAGATCGCGGAGTTCGCGGCGGGAACCGACCGCGAGCTCGAGGTCTTCGTCCACGGCGCGCTCTGCGTGTCCTGGAGCGGCCAGTGCCTGACGAGCGAGGCGTGGGGTGGGCGATCGGCCAACCGCGGCCAGTGCGCGCAGAGCTGCCGCATGCCGTACGACCTGATCGTCGACGGTCACAAGCAGGAGCTCGCGGACGTGCGCTACCTGCTGAGCCCCAAGGATCTCGCCGGCGTGCACGCGGTGCCGGAGCTGATCGCAGCGGGCGTCCACTGCCTGAAGATCGAAGGGCGCCAGAAGAACGCCCAGTACGTCGCGACTGCGACCGGTGGCTACCGGCGATGGCTCGACGCGGTGGCCGCGGGCGGTGACCTGCGGGACGCGCGGCGCCAGCTGGGCGAAGACCTGCTCGCGATGTCGGTCAGCTACACGCGCGGCTTCAGCGACGGCTTCCTCGCGGGCTCCGACCACCAGACGCTGGTCGAGGGTCGGTTTCCGAAGCACCGCGGCGTCGCGGTGGGCCGCGTCGTCGAGGTCGCGCGCGACTCCGTCCTCGTCGACCGAGGCGCCGAGGTGCGGCCGTGGACCGGTGGGCTCGCGCAGCCGGCGAAGCGGACGACGCCGCGCGGCGAGCTCGCGTCGCCCCTGGCGGAGCACACCGGCACGGCAGCCCTCGAACTCCGTCCCGGGCTCGGTGTGGTCTTCGACCAGGGGGATCCCGAGGCCAAGGACGAGCCGGGCGGTCCGCTGTTCCGGGTCGAAGAGCTGGGAGACGGCCGCGTGCGCCTGGGCTTCGGACGCCCGGGTCCCGACCTGCGCCGGGTGCGTGCGGGCGATCGGGTCTGGGTGACCAACGATCCGCAGGTGGGCGCTCTGCATGCCGCCATCCCGGAGGAGCCCGCGGGACGGATCCCCGTGAGCCTGAAGATCTCGGGGCAGGTTGGCCAGCCGCTGCGCATCGAGGCCTGGAGCGGCGCGCACCGCGCGGTTGCGGAGACCGAGATCGCGCTCGGTGAGGCCCGAGCGCGCGGTCTCGATCGCGCGACGCTGGAGGCCAAGGTCGGCGCGTTCGGCGGCACTCCGTTCCATGCCGCGCAGTCTTTCGACCTGGATGGATTGGGCGAGGGGCTCCATGTCCCGGTTGCCGAACTGAAGGCCGCCCGCCGCCGCGTGGTCCGGTCGCTGCTGGAACAGATCGAACGTGGCCCCGTGCGGACCGTCCACGCCGAGCCGGCGCTGGCGCGGTTGCGTGCGGCCCTCGCGTCCGGCATCGAGGCGAGGCCCGGCGAGGTGCAGCTCGTGCCGCTGGTCCGCAGCGAGGTGCAGCTGGACGCAGTGCTGGCGGCCGGGGTCGAAGAGGTCGAGCTCGACTGGATGGAGTTCACCGGTCTCGGGCGCGCGTGCGAGCGCGCGCGGGCGGCAGGCGTCCGCGTGACGGTGGCGACCCCGCGGATCGGCAAGCCCGGCGAGGAGTCGCTCGACGAGCGCATCCACCGCCTCGCGCCGGACGGGGTGCTGCTCCGCCACTGGGGTGCGGTCGAGCGGTTCCTCGAGCTTCGGGCTGGGGGTTTCGCAGGCGCACTCCACGGCGACTTCTCGCTGAACGTCACCAACTCGATGACCGCTCTGCACCTGCTCGGCCTCGGGCTCGACA
>JBEAPQ010000017.1:0-3227 GCA_041164325.1 Planctomycetota bacterium
CCCTCGTTGAGGTCGGGCCACGCCATGCCGTGACCCCAGGTGCCGACGCCGCTCTGGCCCTCGGCGATCTTCTGTGCGTAGGCCTCGATCGCCTTCAGGACGGAGCGATCGCCGGTCGCGAGGTGGTACTCGGTCAGGAACAGCGTGCGGTAGCCCCACATCCACGCGGCTGGACCGGTGGTCTGGTTGGCGAGCGTCGGCCGCACGGTCGGGGCCCCGACCTCTAGCGCGAGCCTCCGGACGGCCGCCTCGTATTCCTTGCGGCCCGTCGCGAGCAGGGCGAGCGCGTTGATCATCCCGTCGATGTCGCCCTTCATGTGACCTGCGATGTGTGCGCAGGCGGCGTCGAGGATCGCGCGGGACTTCTCGCAGTCGAACGGCGCCGAGTCCGCGTAGGCCCCGAGGCGCGGCAGCCGCAGCGTGACGGTGTCGCGCTGACCGTCGCGCCATCGGAGCAGTTCGAGCCGGCCATCGGTGGCCTCGGCGGCGGTGATGGCCGCTCCGAGCGCCTGGCGCGCGTCCGCGGTGAACGGTTCACCGGCGAGGCCCAGCACCACGTCCCCGACTTCGAGCAGTCCGTCGGCGGGCGAGCCGTTCGCGACGCGCGTGATCAGGATCTGTCGCGCGTCCGTGGTGGCACGCTTCCAGCCCCACATCCAGCCGCGGGCGCCGGTCGGACCCAGGTTCCAGTCGTGCTTGTCGTCGCGCTTCCCGCCGGCGGTCAGGTCCGGGACCTGAGGCTTGTTGCGCTGGGCGGGCGCTGTGGCTGCGAGCAGGGCTGCCGTGCACGCGATGAGTCCGAGGCTGCGCATCGCGACACGATAGCGCTCACCGACTCCGGCGCTCTCTCACCGCGTAGAACGCCGCGGCCGAGCCCAGGGCGGTCGCGAGGCCGACGATCGTCCACGGAGTCGGGACCGGTCGGCTCCCCGGATCGTCGGAGGTCGCGTCGAACATGCCGTAGGCAGCCAACCCGAAGACCGTCACGAGGGCGACGGCGATCCCGAGCACGACGGCGCGCAGCATCCACGGATCGTCGCCGTCTCGTCGGAGGCGGGCAACCGGCCCGCCTCCGACGAGGTCCTACCAGCCCAGCTGAGTCGACAGGCCCTGGCTCATGCCGAGCCCGGTCGCGTTCGCGCCGGGGTCCGGTGCCGCGACCTGGAAGTAGAGGAATGCACCGAGCAGCGAGCGGTCGTCCGGAAGGGGGAGGCTCCACGACGCGGCGCCGCTGGCGGTGATCGCGGCCGAAACCGTGCCGTCGACGCTGCAGAGCAGCTGGCAGTTCGGCATGCCGATGGCCGTCAGCGGGAGCGGCAGCGGGGTCCCGTTCCACGACTGGTCGGACAGGCCGACGAGCAGTGTCGCCAGCGGCTGACCTGCGGCGAGCCCGGTCGCATCGAGTCCGAGCGTCTTGCCGATGCGCGCCGGCGCGCGTGGGTCGACCGCGAGCTGTGGCGGCGTCGCCGAGCCGCAGCCGGTGCCGAACGATGTGACGCCCGGCAACCGGACGTCAGCCGTCCAGAGACCACGGCCGAGCGTCGCCAGCACGAGGCGGCGCGTGCCGTGCATGAACGAGATCTCCTCGGCGACCACGTTCGCCGGACCGTCGTTGTCGGTCGTCCAGTGGGCGCCGCCGTCGTCGCTCGCGAAGACGCCGACCTCGGTCGCGGCGTAGAGCACGTTCGAGTCGTCGGGGTGGACGGTCATCCCGTAGACCGGCGCGGTCGGCAGCGCGAACGGGGCGGTTCCGGTGATCCGTTGCCACGTGAGGCCGCCGTCGCCCGAGCGCCACAGGTTGTCGGCGGCGAACCCACCGAACGTCGCGTAGACCACGGACGCGTCGGAGGGATCGAAGACGAGCCGCGTGACCACGCGGTCGGGCAGCGGGTCATTGGCTCCGTTGTCGTCGACGGCCGTCCAGGTTGGGCTCGTCGCGGTCGCGTTGGACGAGCGGTAGAGCCGGCCGTCGTTGTGCCCCACGAGGACGCGGTCGGGGACGCCGGGTGCGATCGCGATGGAGCTCGTCAGGCTGCCGACGTTCGGCTTGATCGCGGTCCAGCCGACGTTGGAGGCCCGTGCGTTGGTCGTCCGCCACAGCTGGCGGCCCCCGGCATAGAGGCGCAGCGTGTTGTTCGGGTCGAGGCGCAGCGGCGCGATGAAGTTCGAGTTGCCGGACCCGAAGTCGCCGAGTCCGCGCGTGATGGTGCCCGAAGAGGCCCCGCCGTTGCTCGACCGGTGCACGCCGAGGTACTGGTACTCGCCGTAGACGTAGCGGGAGTCGGTCGGATCGATCTGGACCTGCCCGCCGTCGCCGCCGAACGTCAGGTTCGCGTTGCGGTTCGAACCGACGATGCGCAGCGTGCCGTTGTCCTGGGTGCCGCCCATCAGCAGGTCACTGCTGCCGTGACCGGCCGCCGCATAGAACTGCGTGGTGATCATCGTCGCGTCCAGGTCGGCCCATCCGGTGCCGGGCGCGGCCGCGAAGATGTTGTTGGCGACGTGCACGCCGCCGTCCGTGGTCACGTAGACCCGCCGGTTGGTCACGCCGTCGTAGCCCGGATCCGCGACGACGCTGTGGACGTCGAGGTGCGGGTCCACGGTCATGATGTAGCCGTTGGTCGTCTGCGTGAACGTCTGCCCACCGTCGGTGCTGCGCCAGACGTGCAGCGCGCCGATGACGACGACGTTCTCGTTCGTCGGGTCGACCCACAGCGCGTTGTAGTAGTAGCTGGTGCCGGTCGACGTGCCGCTCGCCGACCTCCGCGTCCAGTTGACGCCGTGGTCGGTCGAGCGCCACACCGAGCCGCCGTTGCCGCCGACCGACGCGTAGACCACGCTGGGCGCGGAGCGCGCGTAGCAGAGCTCGATGCGTGAGCTCTCGCCCGTGACCGCATTCAGCCCGGACTGCGCCGGCTGCCACGTCGCGCCCGCGTCCGTCGACGTGAGCACGCCGTGGGTCAGAGCCGAGGTCGCACAGAAGTGGGCGACGGCGCGGTTGCCGTCGTTGGGATCGAACACGACCTGGAACGAGTGCTCGCCCGTCGCGACGTCCGTCCATGTCGTGCCTCCGTCCGTCGAGCGCGCGATGCCGCCCGGGCGCCGTGACGCGAGCAGGACGTTCGGGTCGGTCGGCGACACGGCGATCCGGGTCACGTGCAGCCAGCTGGCCGTCGCCGGCAGCTGGGCCCACGTCACGCCGCCGTCGGTCGACTTCATGACGCCCG
>JBEAPQ010000018.1:0-8896 GCA_041164325.1 Planctomycetota bacterium
CCGACTGGCCGACGGGCGCGTGGTCTTCGGGGTCGTGCGGGAGGACGGCGACCGGGTCCGGATCCGGACCTTCGGGGGCGAAACCCTCGTCGTCGACCGCGGACAGGTCGTCCGCATCCGCACCGACGCCGCATTGCGGGAAGAACTCGGTCGCCTCGCTACCCTAGGCGGCGACGCGCCGCACGCCCACCTGGAAGTCGCCCGCCTCGCGCGGCGCTACGGCCTGGAGGACACCATGTGGCACCACCTGGACCGGACGGTCACGACGGTGGACCCACGCTCGCCGACGGCGCATCGACTCGATCTGTTCCTGGGCGCGCTCGGCCCCGACCTCGTCCCCGAGCACCGGCTCCGCGCGGACGCCGAACGCAAGGTCCGCGCGCTGGTCGACCGGGCGCGTGACGAATCATCGCCTGCGAGAACGGCTGCGCTGGTCGCGGTGCTCGCAGGCCTCCAGGACGATGGGATCGACGAGGAACTGCGGGCGCGGGCACGCACCGCTCTCCGCCCCCCCCAGCGCATCGTGGCCCTGCGCGCACTCGCCAAGCGTTCCGAGGAACACCAGCCCTTCGTCTGGCGCGCGGCCATCGTCGATTCCGACGCCGCGGTGCGGCGCGCCTCGATGGATATGGCGCGCGCCGCAGAGAGCCCCGCCGTCGTCGTCGACTACCTGGCGCCGGGCCTCCTCCAGCCGCACGCCGAGCTGCGGGCGCGGACCGCGGAAGCGTTCACGGCACTCGGGGATCGTGCCGCGATCCTGCCGCTCGTCGCGGCCGGCCACCTCGCCACGGCTGCGGCGCCCGCCGCCGGCGCGACGCGAGCGCACGTCGCGTTCCTCGACCAGCAGTCCTACGTCCGTGACTTCGACGTCGAGATCGCGTCGGGAGCCTTCATCGCGGACCCCAAGGTCAGTGTCGTGCAGTCGGGCGTGCTCCTCGACGTGACCGTGGCCTCGGTGACCCACTCGCCCGCGCGGGCGGTCAGTGCGTTCCGCGAGGCCCTCACCGTCCTCGCGGGTGAGGACCCCGGCCCCGACCCCACGACATGGGAGGCGTGGAAGGACGCGCTCGAGGACGCGCCGGTCCTCGAGGCCGAAGCCGAGGCGCGCCGCGCAGCGCGCCCCCCGCGGGCTGCGGGCGCCGGCCCCGTGGCGGCACCGGCGCCGCTCCGCCCCCGACGGGGCGGCGGGTCGTCGGGTGACGGAGGACGCTGGATCGGAGGTCCCTACCTGCCCGGCACTCTCGCCCCCCTGCCCGGCACGACCACGTCGCCGATCCCCGCGCCGATCCTGCCGCCAGCACCGCGCCACGTCGTCGCGCCGGGGCGTTTCTGACGGGAGGCTTCCGGGCCGAGGGCGGACGGCCAGCACCGCCGCGCACGGGGCTGACTCAGGACTCCGGTGTCCCTGCCAACGCCGAGCCGCAACGCCGACAGTAGGCCGCGTCCGTCGCATGGTCTTCGAGGCCGCAACCCGGGCAGGGCCGCGGAGCCGGAAGACGTTGGCGACCGACGTGGACCAGCTCCGCCGACACGATGCCCGTCGGCACCGCGAGGACGCCATAGCCGAGGATCATGACGAGCGCCGCCAGGGCCTGGCCCAGCGGCGTCTCCGGCGCGATGTCGCCGTAGCCGACGGTCGTCATCGTGACGATCGCCCAGTACATCGAGCGCGGAATGCTCGTGAACCCGTGTTCCGGGCCCTCGACGAGGTGCATCACGGCTCCGACCAGCACGACGACGCAGAGGACACCGCCGAGGAACACGACGATCTTGTGGCGGCTCTCGGCCAGCGCGCGCATCAGGAGGTCGGCTTCACCGACGAAGCGCGCGAGCTTGAGGACCCGGAAGATCCGCAGCACGCGCAGGGCCCGGATCGCGAGCAGGGACTGCGAACCGCTGACGAACAGCGCCGCGTAGCCGGGCACGATCGACAGCAGGTCGACGACTCCGAAGAAGCTTCGGGCGTAGGCCCACGGCCGGTCGACGCACCAGAGGCGCAGCGCGTATTCGACGGTGAACAGCACCGTGATCCCCCACTCCGCGGCGCGGAGCCATGCACCCCACTCGGCGGCGATCGAGGCCACGCTCTCGAGGGAGATCGTCAGCAAGCTGACGACGATGAGCACGATCAGCGCAACGTCGAACAGACGCCCCGCCCGGGTCTGCGTCCCGAAGATGATCTCGCGGACCCTCGCGCGCATGCCTGGGAGCTTGGCGTGGCCGCGGACCGGGTTCCACCCTGATCCGCGGAGCTGGCCGCATCACTTGGCGCGCTGGACCTGGACGCCCCGCTGCGGGTTCTTGAGGACCTGCTGCTCGAGCCAGTCGCCCTGCCGCGCCCGGTTGTCGAGGTTCAGGTTCAGGTTGTTCTCCCAGGCGTTGAACGCACGGGTTGCGTCCTTCTGCGCAGGGCCGGCGTCCTGCTCCATCTGCTGAAAGCGCAGCTGGTTGTCTTGCTGCGGCATCCGGGACGGCTGGTGCACGCCCTCGCCGCGGAAGAACGCGAACGCCTCTCCGACCCGGACCAGGACGGTTGCCCGTCCGACCACGTCGTCGGCCACGAAGATCCCTCGCAGGTCCGTCTCTCCGCTCCGGATCTGGCCGTCCGCCGAGCCGACGACCTTGACCTCGGCCGCGCCCACCAGACCACCCGGGCGACGCACGTTGACCCGGACGCGGCCCGCACCGAGGTTCTCCTCGGCGTCGATCGTCAGGCCCGAACGGAGAACCAGACCGGTCGCCAGGAGCTCGTCGGCCCGTGCCACGACGAGGTAGGCCCCCTCGCCTTCGAACGGCAGCGCAACCTCGATCCGCCGCTCGGCGTGGTCCCCGGCGCCATCGACGACGAGCTCGGTGTCGAAGACCGGGGCGATGCCGTGCAGCTGGATCCCGCGGACGTCATCGAGGGACTTCCGCAGCAGGTAGAGTCGCATCAGGTCGACGCGGTAGGCCTGCACCGCGACCGCGCTGACGTTGCGCGAGGTCACGGTGATCGTCGACGGTGCGTCGGGATCGATCCGCGTCACTTCTGGCAGACCGAGCTCGCGACGACGGAAGTAGGCCGCAGCCTCGGCCGCGTCGGTGAAGTCCTTCGACACGGTGTCGTAGGCCTGGAGCGCATCCTCGACATCGCCTTCGGCGTGCAGGATCTGGCCCTCCAGATAGATCGCATGGGGCCGGTTCTGGCTGGGAGCCTTCTGGCCGCCCACACCGACGAACTCCTCGGTCGCCACCCGGCGCACGACGTCGAGGGCCTCCTGCGCCCGACCGCCGACGAACCGCGCGTAGCCGACCGTGTAGAGGAACTCGTCCTCGAGCGGCGAGTCCGGGTAGCGCGCCAGGGCTCCCTCGGCCACTGCGAGCGCACGGTCGAGCTGCCCGCCTTCGATGAGCGTCGTGGCCCACGCGAACGAGACCTCCTCGGCGAGCGGATCCTCGGGATACTGGATCAGGAACTCGCGGAACGTCTCGACGGCTGCGCGGCGGAGCTCGAGCCGGTCGCCGACGCGTGGATCGACGCGCGCACCGGGGTTCTGCGCGGCGGCGAGCAGCGCGAGCCGCTGCCCGATGCCGTAGAGGCTCTGTCGGACCGAATTCAGGTCGGGGTAGGTGGAGAGCAGGCGCCGCAGGAAGCGCACCGAGGATTGGACCTCACCGAGTTCCTGGAGGGTCCGCGCCACCTGGGCCTCCTTGAGGAACGACGACTCGGCCGTCGCGCGGTAGACGAGCACCGAGAGTTCGTGCTCTCCGAGTTGGGAGTAGGCACTCCCGACCGCACGGATCGCGTCGAACGGCACCACGAAGTCGGGCGCGCGGTCCTTCAGTTCCTCGAACCAGCGGACGATCGCGCGGGCATCGCTGCCGTCGATCGCCACGAGCAGCATCATCTCGGCGAGTTCACGCGCGATGGAGGAGCGCAGCGACAGCCCGGTGGCCAGCGGGGCCAGGAGTTCGCCAGCCCGCTGGAGTTCCCCGGCCGCGTAGGCGGCCTTTCCGAACGCCCAGCGCTCATCCGGGGACATGCGGTAGACGTCGACCGACTCGGAACCGGCGGGCAGGACCTCGAGCGACGAGACCGGACCGTAGGCCAGGATGTCGGGGCGGCCACTGCCGTAGACGACCGTCGGCAGCGCGCGGTACTTGCCGGCGAACCGGCCGACCAGCTCGTAGCGGATCAGGTCGCCCCGCGCGCCGGGCGCGTAGTAGAAGCGGAGTCGACCCGGCAGCACTTCGTACGACGCGAACGAACCCTGGATCGAAGACTCGGGCACCGTGCAGCCAGCCGGGATCGGCTCCTCGACGACGATCGGACCGATGCCCAGCGGATCCGTTTCGGTGTCGACCATGAAGTGCGTGTCGACGCGCCCCGGCTCACCGACGACGAGCTGCGTCAGCTGGTTCTCGCCGGTCTGCATGACCTCGGCCACGACCGACGTCCCGGGTTGGACGACCTTGCCGTCCAGCCGCAGGTAGGGCTGCCGGTAGTTCCGACCCGTGCGAATCCGACCGAAGTTGCGCTGGGAATCGTCGAAGCCCGCCGAGAAGCCGGACAGCACGGCCGAGTAGCGAACGGAACCGCGGCCGCTGAGCCGGAGCTCGACGCGGGTCTCTCCCCCACCCAGCAGGTCCGCCGGGACATCCACGACCGGGAGTTCACGGTCCAGCGGCAGCGCGGTGAGCTCACGCCCGTTGACTCGGATGACCAGCTGGCCGTCGGCCGCCGCCGAGCGGTCGGCTCCGCCCGCGAGGCACAGCGCACGCACCGACTCCGCAGTCGCCTCGGCCGTCGCCCAGGCACGCCCGACGCGCCGGGATTCGATCCACTCGAGGACCGGCGGGATGCGGGGATCCGACGGCCCGGCGAGCAACAGCGACTGGACGGCGATCGCGACGTCCGTCACGTGCCGCGCGTCCACACGGCCGAGCTTGGCGAGGAGGGGCGCGATCGTCTCGTCGACCTCGTCGGCCAGCGCAGGACGGTCGAGGGACCGCCATGCCAGCGCGAGCCTGCCGAGGGAACCGAGGTCCAAGCCGGCGCGTCGGCGATGCAGAGCGAAGAGGTTCTCGAAGCGACCTCGCCCCGTCACGGCGAGCGCGTGCTCGGGCTCGATGCGCTGCTCGTCGGGGAGTCCCCGCAGGCGCTCGAGCAGGTAGCGGATCGCGGCTTCGGCCGCGGTGTCCGCACCCGCCACGCCGCGTGCTGCGGCGGCGTGGAAGAGGCGGAGCGATGCCGACGTCGTCCGGAGCTCGGGCGACGCGGCCCCAGGACCGGCACCCTTGCGCCCGATGCCCCAGGGCAGGCCACCCGCCGCGTCCTGCGCCGCGACCAGCGCGGCCACGATGCCTGACAGACGTCCCTCCAGCTCGGATCGCTCGCCGCGCGCATCCGCGCCGGTGCTGTCCAGTTGGTCGAGCAGCGCAACCGCCGCGAGACCGCGCTGCGTCAGGTCGAACAGCGTGTTCGGGCCGATGGAACAGTTGTCGGTCGGAACGCTGGACGCGAGCGCCGCCGAGACGAGCCCGCGCGCGCCACCGACCGCGAGTTCGAGCCGCAGCGCAAGGTTGGAGAACGCCTTGTCGGAAGGCAACGCCACCCCGAACTGGGCCACGTCACGGACGACTCCCGCACGCCCCACGCGACGCTCGACGCCGAAGGTCAGCACGTCGAGATCGATCGCAGCGCGCGCAGCGCCCGCCTCGACGACGGCTTCCGGACTGCCGGCCGCCGCCGCGAAGTGCTCGAACTCACGGACCTGTTCCTCGCCCGCCGCGAGCGTCACACGGTCGCGCGCCTCGTCGGCACCGACGCGCCGCACGACGTCGACCTCGACAGGCTCGGCGGCACGGTTGTGCAGGGTCGTGCGCACCGTGGTCCGATCCCCGGCCACCAGCACGGCGGGCGCCTGGATCGATGCCACCAGGTCGCGTGCCGTGCGGATCTCGGCCCGGGCGTCTCCGACGTCCGTGGCCCGCGTCACACCGCGCGCCGTCAGACGGAAGCCCCCATCGACCGCCGGCAGCGTCAGACGAACCGTGGCGCGCCCTTCCGCGTCGGTCTGGACGCTCGAGATCCAGGCTCCGTCGGGCGCGAACAGCGACCGCGCCTCGTCGGTCGGCGCCCCCAAGGCATCCAGGAGCCCTCGATCCGCCGCGCCCAGGAACAGGTTCGCGGTGACCGTGGTGGTGTTCGGCTGCACGAACCCCGCTCGGAAGAGACCTCCCTGGGGCTGGCCGATGCCGTCCACCTGCTGCTGCCGCGCTCCGAAGAAGTAGTCGGCCCCGCCGGTGACCGGCCCGCCGGGCCCCGGGGTCCCGGGGCCGGCGGGCCCGGGCGTCGCGGGACCCGCCGGACGGCCCCGCCGGCCAGCGAAGCGACCGCCTCCACCGCCTGGCCTGGGGACGATCTCCCCACCTTCACCGCCTCCGAGCCCGACCGCGGAGTTCCACTGGTTCGAGTCGAATCCGGACTCACGCTTCGAGTCGGCGGCCGCGCGCTCGAGCAGCTCGCGCTGCCGCTCCTCGGCGACCAGTGCGTCGCTCATCGGCCGCGACGGCCCGTCGTAGGACCACGAAGCGGTCGACGTGGTGCGCAGCTCCGTCTGGCGACGGCCGCCCCAGAAGAACGCGCCGATCGACGCGTTGGGGTCGGCGTAGCGCTCGTAGAGAGCGCGATCGACGAGGGCCAGGGCGAACTCGCCTTCCACCGGCCGCCCTGCCGCATCGCGCGCCTCGACCGCGACCTCGATCTCCGCGCCCGGTTCGGCGAGCGACGTCGACGGCCGCAGGCTCACGTCCAGGTCCCGCGACACGACGAAGTCCTGCTCGGCCTCGTAGAAGTCCGTGCCCGCCATCATCGCGAGTCCGAGACCGAAGTTCGGGGCGTGCTCCCCGGTCAGTTCGAACTCGTAGCGGGTCTCGCCCTCCTTCAGCCGCAGCGCCTCGTGGGCGAACACGCCGTCGGCCTGGAACGTCCGCAGCGCGAGGTGCTCGCCCGCACCACGGTTGACGATCGTGACCACGAGCCGCTCGCCGACCTCGTAGGTCTGACGCTCGGCGAGGATGTGCAGCTTCCGCTGGTCCTCCTCGCCCACGACGTCGATCGTGAGATCCTTGGTCAAGACCTGGCCCGTGCGATCCTCGACCTGGACCCTGAGCACGTGCTTGCCGCCCTGGTCCGCCTGGACCCTGACCCGGGCCACTCCGTCCTCACCCTCGGTCCGGAACGGGTACCGCGCGACTTCGACTTCGGCCGTGTTGCCACGCACCGTCTCGCGACGCAGCAGGATCAACTCGCCGGAGCGGGAGACCGCGGCGCCACTCCGGTCGGCGAGCGTGATCGTCACTTCGAACGGTCGGCTGGACAGCTGGGTGTCCCGGAGGACGGCGAGAGTCGGCTGGAGCTCGGTCGTCACGACCGGGACCGCAGAGGCCACGGATGCGCCGCCGACCACGTCACGCACCTCGAGAATCGCTACGGCTTCCTCGGGGAACTCGGACGTGTCGAAGGAGTAGGACGCAGAACCTTCGGCGTCGGACACGACGCGGACCGGTTCCTCGGCCCCATCCGGGCGTCGCAGCGTCAGCTCGAGGGAACGCCCCACGGCCGGCTCACCGTAGAAGTGGCGGACGCGCACCTTGCCGGCGATCGGCTCACCGCGGAACACGACCTTCTGGTCCGACTCCACGGACAGCTGCACGCGCGGCAACTCGTACTCGGCGACGGTGAACGTGATCGTCGATGTCCGTCGCCGCGCCACGTCCCCACGGGTCAGCTCCACGCGCCAGATGCCCGTCTCTGCGTTGTCGGGCAGGACGGCGTCGAGGGCGAACGTCCCGAAGCCGGTGAACCGCACGTCACGCGCCACGAGGACCCGGCCAGACGGGGACAGCACGCGGGCACGAGCGCCCTCGTCGGCGGGCGGCAGTTCGTACCTCCCGGCGCGCACGTCCCGGACGATGCCCTTCGCATGCACCGCCTCACCCGGCCGGTACGCCGGCCGGTCGGTGAACAGGTAGGCCTTGGGAGTCAGCCCCTCGGCGACGGAGAGTCCACCGAGGTCGATCTGACCGGCACCACTGCCCGATGCATCGACGCCGAGCACCGAGACCTTGTCGGTGCCCGCCAGCGCCGCGTCGCGGTAGCGCAGCACGCCGTCGGCACCGGTCACACCCTCGTGGAGGACCTTCTGCCCGTCGGACACGAGGACGCGCACGCCGGCGCGCGGCGTCTCCGCGCCGAGATCCTGCGCGAAGACGAACAGCTCCTCGCGCGACGATTTGACGATCAGGCCGAGGTCGGTGACCAGGACCATCGTCGTCGCCTCGAGCTCCTGGTCGTCGACCTTGACGACGTAGGCGCCCGGCTCCGTGAAGCCGATCTCGACGTCGCGCCGGGTCTCGCGGAAGGGCAGGTAGTCGGGCACCGCCGACTCGAACGTCTTGTCCGCGGCGATGACCTCGATGTCCAGGCCATCCACGCCGGACAGCTTGTGCGTCGCGCGGAACCACGTCTCGAAGTCGAGGCGGTAGACCCGCACGCGGACGTCGGCGATGTTGCGGGACGTCAGCTCGAAGCGCGCGGCTTCGCCGACCCGGAACGTCCGCTCGGTGCGCAGCGCCAGGGCCTTCCGCTCGAGGCGCTGGATACGCGCCTGGGCCTGGCTCTGCCAGTTGCCCCACGTCACCGCGCGGTAGGCATCGAGGGCGCGCTGGTAGTCGAACGACTGGTTCTCGTGGATCTCGCCGATCCGGAACTGCGCGTGGGACGACTCGTTGCGGTTCGGGAACTTCTGCACGCAGCGCGCGAACGTCTCCAGGGCTTCCTCGAAGCGACGTTCACGCGCGAACGTCTCGCCCGTCCGCCGCAGCAGGTCGGCGTTCGAGCCGTGCAGCGGGT
>JBEAPQ010000019.1:0-4916 GCA_041164325.1 Planctomycetota bacterium
CGAGGCGACGTGGGAGGCGCGGGCGCGGGTCCGCGTCGTCGGTGGGACGCTGGTCGGCACGGCCGAGATGTTCCAGCTCCTCGTCCAGGGCGCGGACTTCGGCTTCGTCCAGCTGTTCGCCAGCGCGAGCCGGAGGCGGAAGAGGCCCAGGCGTTCCGCGAGTTCCTGTTCGGGCGCTCGTCGGAGGAGCTCGACGAACTCACCGCGCGCATGGCCCGCGAGAAGCGCACGAGCATCGAGCTCGACAGCCGCGACACCGATCTCCGCCGCGACGCCGGTTCGATCTACTACGAGTTCTTCCAGGCGCGGGCGGCGCGGTCGCAGGCGCGCCGGCTGACGCAGGTGCCGGGCCCCAAGCGCACCGCGGAGAGCTACGTCGTGCTGGCGTGGCTCGAGCGCCTGCGCGACTGAGCGCGGTTCAGCGCCTCGTCGCGTAGAGCCGGTCGCCGACCGCCCCCGACAGGATCAGGGCGGCAGAACGGTGGCCGTCGGCGTTCCAGTGCGGATCGCAGGGCAGGAACAGCTCGGTCGGGTCCTCGCCGTGGCGGCGCAGCATCTCGGGGAGGAGGGGCACGAAGAACAGGTTGTCGATGCCGCGGGCCCAGATCGACAGCGCCTCGTCGAGCGGGGTCAGGCCCTGCTCGAGCGCGGCGGCGGCCGCGAAGTCCGTCAGCCGCGGGATCGTGATCAGCACGACGGGCCGAGGCGCCGCGAGGCGCGCGATCTCGGCGTAGGAGTGCTGGAGGCGCGCGAGTTCGAGCGGCGAGAACCGGAAGAAGCGGCTGTCGGGGTCATCGGCCTGCGCCTTGCCGCGTGCGCGGCCTTGCTTGTAGGCCGAGTAGACGAGGTCGATGACGTTCTGCGTGTAGGTGAACTCGCGGAGCACGTGCTCGAGGTCGGTGCCGGAGCCGCTGCCGGCGCGCTGGCCGAATCGCGAGTCCTCGGGTGAGGCGACCGGGAAGCGGAGCTCGAAGGGCACGGCCTCGCCCTCCCAGTAGGGCAGGTAGCGCCCCTTGGCCGGCAGGTCGTCGTCGAAGTCGTTCTCGGGCAGGATCGCGCAGAGCACCGCATCGTGGCGGAACTTCGACGCGAGGCTCCGGTAGAGCGCGAATGCGTGCGTCGAGCCGGCGTTGCCGCTCGTGCCGAAGTTCAGGTGCGGCACGCCGGTCGCAGACGCGAGGACGTCCGACATGCGCTGCCCGTCGGCGACCCCGTAGCCCTCCATGAACGAGTCGCCGAGCACGACGACCCGCGGTTCGTCGGAAGTCTCGGGGCGCTCCACGTCCCGTGCTCCGTACGAGTTCGTCGTGTAGACGACGTCGAAGCAGGCCTTCTGGTGGCGGTAGGTGGTGTCGGCCGCATGCCATGCGCCGAAGCCGGGGTGGAAGTCGCCCCAGAACGAACCCTGGTCCTTCGCCAGCGCGTAGCCGGGGATCCGCGCGGCGATCAGGCCAGCCTCGACCGCGACGACGCAGCCGATCTCGAGCAGGGCCAGGCCAGCGACGAGGCCGACGAGCCCGGCAGCGACGCGACGGGTCCAGCGGGAGCGATGGGGTGGGTTCTGGGCGGCCAGAGCAGGGGGCTCCCTTTCAGCGGGCGACGCGCTTGGCGAGGACGAAACGCTCGGCGACCGGCGCGTAGTAGGGGTCGGACTGGTCGAGAGATGCGATCGTGACCTCGGGTGGCGTCGCGTGCACGAAGCGGAAGCCGCCGAGCGAGATCGCGACGTGGCTGATCCGACCCGACGCGTTGGCGAAGAACAGCAGGTCGCCCGGGACCAGCGGAGCCGGTCGTGTCCGTGTCGAGACCAGCGCTCCAGCCAGGATCTGCTGCCCTGCGTCGCGCGGCAGGAAGACTCCCTGCGTCGACCAGCTCGTCTCGGCGAGCCCCGAGCAGTCGATGCCGAGGCCGGAGCGCCCGCCGAACACGTAGGGCGTGCCGAGGCGGGCGAGGGCCACTTCGGCGGCTGCCGTGCCGGTCGGTGCGCTGCGATCCCCGCCGAGCGTCAATTGCTCGACCGCGCGCGCGAAGACTCCGGCGTCGCAGCGGTCGATCGAGGACTCGCGCGCCCAGCCGACGTAGCCCGACAGCGCGTGCGTCAGCACGAAGCCGTTCTGGCGATCGAGCAGGCGGACCGGTTCCCCGGTGCGGAGTTCGGTCTCCTCGACCTGGCCCTTGGGATCGACGTCGCGGTTGCCGGTGGTGGCACCGGGCTGGCGCCACGTGACGACCGCCGGGCCGGAGACGATGCCGTAGGGAGGGCCGTCGAGGCGGTCGAGGTCCGGCAGGATGCGGAGGGAGCCCGAGATGTTGCGGAGGCCGACGGAGGCCAGCGTGCGGACCACGGCGTCTTCGAGCATCGGCAGCTCGGTGGCGCCCTCGAGGATCCAGGTGTCCCGACCCTCACCCGGCAGCACGCGGACGTCGAGGTAGACCTGGGAGCGGTCGACGGCGGTGGTCGACCGCCACGTGTCGAGGACAACCGCGACCTCCTCGCTCGTTTGCGGAGGGCGTGCGTGGGGCCACAGCCGGTTCAGGCCCTTGGTGTCGGACCTGCTACCCTGCGGCCGCGCGCGAAGCACCTCCCCGTGTTCCCGTGCGAAGGCGACCAGCGCCTCGAACAGGCGGTGCGTTGCCGGGCGGTGTGCCGCTGTCTGAGGCGCGGCATCGCCCGCCGGTGGCCCGCCGACGTCTGCCCGGAGCACCGCCGCTTCGTCGGCGGCAGGGTCCACGGTGGCGGCCAGCTGATCCGCGAACCCGGTCCCCGCAGACGCAGCAGGCTCCTCGCCTTCCTGGACCTGGATGCGGACGAACGGACGGCCGAGGCTTGCGGCCTCGTCGGCCGCGGCCAGCGTCGGGTCGAGCAGGAGCGCCACGCGGCCTCCGGCGGCCTCGCAGAGCCGGGCCAAGTAGTTGGCGGCGCGGACCCCGTGGCCTGCGGCCGTCGTCTCGACCTCGATCTGGAGGGCGATGCCGCGCAGCGCTGTCGGAGCGCGCGGGGACTCGAGCGGGGCGGCCGTGCCGAGGGCGGGCCCAGCTTCCTGGGCCGTGGCGGTCGCGACGGAGAGCGCGAGCGTCAGCGCGATGCGAGTCGTGCGCATGGGGCGCCGATCATCCCCGATCGGCGCCGCAGCGAAAGGGTGGCGTCGGTTCCCCGGACAGCCGGCTCACATCGAATCGGGTGCCGCGACGCCGATCAGGCCGAGACCGGTCTGCAGCAGGCGGCGGGCGGCTGCGACGAGCGCGATGCGGGCCTTGCGGACCTCGGGATCGGCGCGAAGCACGTGGTGCTCCTTCAGGTAGGCGTGGATGGAGCCCGCGAGCTGGATCATCAGGCTGGTGATGACGCTCGGCTCGCTCTGCTCGGCCGCGCGCTGCACGGCGGGACCGAACTCGGCCATCGTCAGCAGGACCTCGTCCGCGTCCGCGAGGTGTTCCCAGTCGACGCCTTCGAGCAGCGTCGTCGTCGCGTCGAGGTCGACGTCGCTCTTGCCCAGGATGCTGGCGAGGCGGGCGACCGCGTACTGGACGTAGGGTCCGGTCTCGCCCTCGAAGTTGAGCATCTGCTCCCAGTCGAACTTCACGTCCTTGATCCGGGAGTTCTTCAGGTCGTTGAAGACGATGGCGCCGACGCCGACCTGTTCCGCGACCGCGTCGGCGTCCGGGAGGTCGGGGTTCTTCTCGGCGATGATCCGGCGGACCTGGCCGACCGACTCGTCGAGGACTTCGTCGAGGAAGATCGCGTTGCCGCCGCGGGACGCGAACTTCTCCCACTTCCCGGACTCCTCGTTGCGGGCCAGGATCAGGCCGAACGGCACGTGCTCGACCTTGTCGGCGAGCCCTTCGCCCATGCGCTTCAGCACGCCCTTCAGCTGCTCGAAGTGCAGGCGCTGCTCGGCGCCGACGACGTAGAGGATGCGGTCGGGGTGGAACGTCTGGTCGCGGTAGAAAGCCGCGGCCAGGTCCCGCGTGTGGTACAGCGTGGTTCCGTCGGTCTTTCGCAGGATGCACGGGACCTTGATGCCGAGCTCCTCGAGCTTGACGACCTCGGCGCCGTCGTCGACCTCGAGCACGCCGGCCGCCGACACGCGTTCCATCGCCGGCTCCATCTTGTCCTCGTAGAAGGACTCGCCGGTCATGTGGTCGAACGTCACGCGGAGGCGGTCGTAGGGGCCCTGGAAGGCCTTCAGCGACTCGTCGCGGAGGAACTGCCACATACGGCGCTCCTCGTTGTCCTCGCCGGACTCGAGCGCCTTGAAGTGCGCGGCCGCCTCGGCGTCCAGCTCCGGATGCTGTTTGACCTCCTGTCCGTAGCGGACGTAGAGGTCGAACATGTGGCGCATCGGCGCCTTCGCCAGCTCGGCTTCGTCCCCGAAGCGCATCCACGCCGTCATCATCTTGGCGAAGGGCATGCCCCAGTCGCCGAGGTGGTTGACGCCGTGCACGGTGTCGCCGACGTGGCGATGGATGCGGCACAGCGCCGCGCCGATCACCGTCGAGCGCAGGTGGCCCATGTGGAACGGCTTGGCGATGTTCGGCGACGAGAAGTCGATGACGATCGTCTTGCCGTTGCTGGGCGCTGGGCCGAACGGCGCCTCGTCGCGGAGCACGCCCGCAACCATCTGCTCGGCCAGTGCCGCGCGCCGGAAGCGGATGTTGACGAACGGGCCCGCCGTCTGGACCGACTCGATCACCGCATCGCCATCGGCGAGGCCCGCGCGGATCTCCTCGGCCAGCGCCGGCGGAGCGACCCCGCGCATCTTCGCGAGCTGGAAGGTCCCGAGCGCCACGTCGCCGTGCGCACGGTTCTTCGGGGGCGTCAGCTGGATCGCGGCCCGCTCCGCCTCGGTGGAGGCGCCGAGGATTTCGGCAATGCGGACGGCAACGTGTTCTCTGAGGTCGGTCACGGTGGAACT